>JBEGKS010000070.1:0-6355 GCA_041183945.1 Bacteroidota bacterium
TAAATACGATGAAGTTTTCAAGTGAAATTTCTATTCTGCCAATTTTACCATTATTTATAAATATTCTTTTACTAATGTTCGCGTAAACATCTTTGTATCCCACTCGTATGGTCGTGTCTCTCAAGGCATCATAATTATCAATTCTTTGGACATAGCCCATATCGGTATAATAATTTTTCCCCACATTGCCTGCTTGTCCAAATAAACGCCAGTTGTTGATGGTTCTAGAAAAAGAAGCTTCATAAAACGCATCCTTATTATTAATGGTAGGCTTGATGGATTGATGATAACTGATATCTGCTTTTTTAGTACCCTCGTTATTGGCTAAGGTTAAACTCATACCAGCATTTCTTCCATATTGATCCATTGGATTTTTTTTTATTTCTGCAGCAGAAATAAAATTCTCTCTATTTAAAAAATAAGTTTTGATTAAAGATCTTTGCCAAAATCTTTTTTGAATGGTGAATGCTGAAAAGTTTTCAGGTGAATAGCTTCCTTTGGCACCAGTTTGCATATTCATCATTCCAATTCTAGTACTTGAGTTTAAGTTGCCAGAAACTCTTGCTCCAAGTAAAATTGGTATGGCATTACCCTGCTTATCTAGACCAATGGTTCTAGAATAAAATGGACTAATAAAGTAATTCCCTAAGCTGGAAAATAAGTCGCCATTCTCTAAAAAAAAGGCTCTTTTTTCTGGTAAAAAAATATTGAAACGTGTTAGGTTGGTTACTTGTTGATCCACTTCCACTTGGGAGAAATCGGGATTGACAGTTACATCTAAATTTAAAGAAGAACTCAGTGTTAATTTAGCATCAAAGCCAATATTGCCTTTATTTTGAAGTGATTTCTTATTTTCATCATCGGTGGTTGAATTTCCAGTGATGTAGGGTAGTAATATTTTGTTTAGACTTGACTTAGGAGGGGCAGTAGGCCAATTTAAAACTCCCATATAGCCTAAATCATAGGATTTAAAAATAGGCGGTACCCTAGTCCAACAACTATATTCATTGCTTTGCAAATCGGCTCTTAAAAAATTAATGCCCCAAAATTGTTGCTTGTTATTATACCTCAACGATTTTAAAGGAATGGCAATTTCTCCAATCCAATAACCTGCATATATTTTAGTAGCAGAGTTCCATTTGGTGTCCCAGCTCCAAGAAAGTTTTTCTTCGGTATTGGTGGTGAGTTCATCTTCTGATTGAACATTTTTAGCAGTCAGCGTGAAAATATAACCATTTGTTTTTTGACCAGCAGGGTCTAATAAAATAGCAATACCATCAGAGCCTTCATAACCCACATCTCTTTTTAAACTTTTAATAATTTGTTCGTCTTTGGCATATACTTTAAAAGCGAAGTAAATATTTTTATCATCATAGGTCATTAGTACTTCTGTCTGCTGCTTTGGGTCTCCTATATTATTGGGATATTTTTTTATAAAATTCTTGGCCAGTACTGCTGTTTTCCAAACAGGTTCATTTAAAATTCCATCCAATACAATTTGGCTGGTGGTGGGTTGAATATTTACTTGAAATTCTTTTTGAAACTCTGAAATATTTTGAGCTTGACTGCAGAAACCCAAAATGACCAATGCTAAAAGCAAAGAAATCTTTCGGTATGATTTCATTAAAATAGGGAGGCTCAATTTTGGATATTTCATTAGGGTGCAAATATCCTTTATGTAATTAAGAAATCTTTAGAACTTGCCTGTTTTTTTGAAGAAAATAGATGAACGGGCCTATTAAAGGTTAAACCAATAGCTGAATTTAAAGATAAGGGCCCTATTCTTATTTTTAAATAGAGGGTCGGTAAAATAGTTATCGGTGTATACCAAGAAAAAATCACTCATAGGTTTGAACCTGTATTGTAAGCGACTATTTATATTGAAGTTATTGCTCTGTGTATTGTATTGTACAAAAGTGGTCCAAAATAATTTAGTATTAAAGTTCCACTCCACCCTTGGTTGTAGTAACACTAAATTAGTGCTGCCATAAGGGTTGGGAAATACAATATTGTTAAATTGAGCGCTTAATAATACTTTAAAATGGGGTTGGTTTCTGTAGGTAATACCCATGGCAATTCCTTTTACTTCCCCACTATAGAACTGTCCAATATTCAACATACTCTCTATTCCAAAAATCTTTCTCATATCAGAGGTATACTTTATCTGAATCTGATTGAAAGTATAATTTCCAACAGGTAAAGGAACGCCGTCTGTAAATGAGATAGGATATAACAAGTTGACAATCGTATTTTTTAAATCAAGACTTAAAAGAGATGTATTTTTAAATTGAAAATCAGGCCCTAATTTATTATCGGCTTGATTAATAGAATTATCGGGATGCAGGGTGGCAAAACTTTCAATTTTCAAAACCATTTTACCAATAGATCCATTTTCGGGAAATATTCTATAGCTCAATGAATTGAATATGTTTTTAAAACCAATTCGAATAGTCGTATCTCTTAAGGCGTCATAATTATCAATACCTTGAACAAAACCCATGTCGGTGTAATAATTTTTTCCAAGGCTTCCAATAAGAGAAATATAAGACCAGTGTTTTGAATTTGTCATAAACCCAGTACTAGCATAAATATCATCATCATTAATACCTGACTTAAAAGATTTATGTAGGTCGGTCCAAGTTCTAAATGTTCCTGTCGTATTAGAATATTCAAAAGTAAGCCCTGCATTACGACCATATTTATCTAATGGATTTTTTTTAGCATCGGCTTCTGAAATAAAATTTTCTCTATTTAAAAAGTAAGTTTTTAAAATGGAACGCTTCAATACGCTTCTTTGTAAAGTAAATGCAGTGAAATTTTCGGCTGAGTAATTGCCTTGCTTGCCGGTTTGCATATTCATTAGACCAATACGCGTAGCAGGGTCTAGATTTCCAGACATTCTTGCTCCAAATAAAATGGGAATTTTATTGCCGTCTTTATCTAGTCCAATGGTTCTAGAATAAAAAGGTCTTATAGAGGGCATACCAAAATCAGAAAATAAATCTGAGTTTTCTAAAAAGAAGCCCCTTCTTTCTGGAAGAAAAATATTGAACCTTGTAAGGTTGGTTACTTGTTGGTCTACTTCTACTTGAGAAAAATCGGGGTTCACTGTTAAGTCTAAATTCAATGAAGCATTTAATGCCACTTTTGAGTCGAAACCACCAGTGGCATTGGTTTTCAGGGACTTCCCATTTTCTTGATCTTCTCCACTAGTACCAGAAATAAAGGGTAGAAAAATAATATTATTTTTTGAACTAGGTGTGGCTGCAGGCCAATTTAATAAACCCATATAGCCTAAATCATAGGCTTTAAAAATAGGAGGCACTCTTGTCCAAGTGCTGTACTCGTTATTTTTTGCATCGGCTCTTAAAAAATTTATACCCCATTGCAATTGTTTAGGATCATACCTTATAGATTTTAAGGGAATCATTATTTCAGCAATCCAATAATTTCCATAATCCTTGGTGGCAGAAAACCATTTGGTGTCCCAACTCCAAGAAGGCTTGTCTTGAAAACTTAAATTTAGTTGATCTTCTGATTGAACATTTAGAGCGCTTAATAAAAAGAAAAAACCATTGGTTTTTTTATTTAAAGGGTCAAGCATTATACCTATTCCATCATTGCCTTCATTACCTATATCTCTTTTTAAACTTCTTGAGATAGCGGTGCCGCTATCATATACCTTAAAGCCAAAATAAATATTATCATTATCATAAGTAAATCTTACTTCAGTTTGACGTTTAGCTTCTCCAATATCATTGGGGAATTTTTTTATAAAATTTTTAGCTACTTCAGTGGTGGCCCAAACGGGTTCGTCTAAAATACCATCTATTTTAATTTTAGCAGTAGTGGGTTGTATATGTAGTTGAAACCCTTTTTGAAAATCTGAAATATTTTGAGCATGCGCAAAGTTTCCCCAAAATAATAGTGCTAAAACAAAAGCAAATTTTCTGTATGGTAGTTCAAGTAAAGGAAGGCCCAGGTTTGGATATTTCATTAGGGTGCAAATATCTAACATGTAATTAAAACAGCCTTAATAAGTTGAAAGAAATCAATAAAAAAAAGGATAAACGGGCTACTACTCGTCCAATAAGTCGGGTCGGCGCTGTTTTGTACGTAAAATGGCCTGTTCCTGCCTCCACTGATCTACTTTTTTAGGGTCGCCTGTGAGTAAAATGGGTGGCACGGCCAAACCTCTAAATTCAGCGGGTCTTGAATACACAGGTGGGGCTAATAAATTATCTTGAAAAGAATCGGTTAAGGCAGAAGTTTCATCATTTAATACACCGGGAATAAGTCTTCCAATGGCATCTACTAACACAGCGGCTGCTAATTCCCCTCCACTTAAAACATAGTCACCTATGGATATTTCTTTGGTTACATATAAGTCTCGAATTCTTTGATCAATACCTTTATAATGTCCGCAGATAATTAAAATTCTATTTTTTAAGGAAAGGGTGTTGGCTTGTTTTTGATTAAAACGCTCGCCGTCGGGTGTCATAAAAATAATTTCATCAAACTTTCCGCCTTCTTGTAATTGGTCAATCGCGTTGGCTAAAGGTTCACAAACCATTACCATACCAGCACCTCCTCCATATTGGTAGTCGTCTACCTGACCATGTTTATTAATAGCCCAGTCTCTTAGGTTATGCAATTTTATTTGGAGCAAACCTTTCTCCTGTGCCCTTTTCATCATACTGTGTTCAAAGGGGCTTGCTAATAATTCCGGAAGTACTGTTAAAATTTCAATGGTCATATTGTAAAGATAAAAGAAACCGATGGACTTTTTTTAATCTAATAATTCTCCTAAATCGCGTCTGTCTTTTTTAGTAGGCCTTCCTATTTTACTCAAACGCTTACCGGTATGAAAAGAAGCGGCTACTTGATTCACTCTTTCTAATTCCTCAACAGGGGTAAGGTCTTCATAATATTTGATGGCTTCTGCATAAGCCAATCTTCCTTCTAATACTTGGGTTACTCTAATCACCCAATTTTTATGCTCTGTTCTTGCTTCGTATTCATCCCCAATAACTATATTACGAGATGCTTTTACAGGTTCTCCTTTTATTTTAACACGGCCTTTATCAATGGCTTCAGTAGCCTGACTCCTTGTTTTAAAAATACGGATAGACCATAAGTACTTATCTAAGCGTACTTTTTTCTTTTCCGTTTTTATCATATCTGCGGCAGCTTTCATGCTTAGGCTTGTTTTTCTGCAAAAAATTGATGGAAGTAAGGAATGGTTTCAATGCCTTTGTAAAAATTTACAATATCATATTTTTCATTTGGGCTATGTAGGTTATCGCTATCTAAACCAAAACCCATAAATACAATTTTCACGCCTAATTCTTTTTCAAACAAAGAACAAATAGGAATACTTCCACCACCACGCACTGGAATAGGTTCTTTACCAAAAGTGGTGGCAATGGCTTTAGCGGCACTTTTATATTCGTGAGAATCAATAGGGGTGATATAAGGCTCGCCTCCATGATGTTCAAAAGCCTTTACCGTAATATTCGCAGGTGCAATTTTTTTAAAGTGCGCTAGTACCATGGCAGTTATTTTTTCTGCCGATTGGTTCGGCACTAAACGGCAAGATATTTTTGCAAAAGCCTTAGAAGGTAAAACTGTTTTAGCACCTTCTCCAGTATAACCTCCCCAAATTCCATTCACTTCTAAGGTTGGGCGTATACCGGTTCTCTCATTGGTGCTGTATCCTTTTTCACCCCATACATTTTGTATACCTAAATCGGTCTTGAATTCATTTTCATCAAAGGGCGCTTCTGCCATTTTTTTTCTTTCTGCATCGGTGGATACAATTACATCGTCATAAAATCCTGGAATAGTGATATGATTATTTTCATCATGACAAGAAGCAATCATTTTAGATAAAATAGTAATGGGGTTCGCGACGGCACCACCATAGACACCACTATGTAAGTCTCTATTAGGCCCTGTAATTTCTAGTTCGATATAACTTAAACCTCTTACACCAATATCAATTGAAGGGGTATCCATACTAATCATCGCGGTATCACTAATTAAAATAACATCGGCTTTTAATAAATCGGTATGTGTTTTAACAAAGGCTGCTAGGTTAGGGCTACCAATTTCTTCTTCCCCTTCAATAATAAATTTAATATTGGTGCAAAGTGAATTTGTCTTAGTCATAATTTCTAAGGCTTTCACATGCATATAAAATTGTCCTTTATCATCGCAAGCGCCACGTGCAAATATTTTACCATCCTTAATAGTGGGATCAAAAGGGCTGCTATGCCATAACTCTAAAGGCTCTGCAGGTTGAACATCATAATGGCCGTAAACGAGTACAGTGGGCAGTTTAGGATCTACATTA
>JBEGKS010000071.1:0-8999 GCA_041183945.1 Bacteroidota bacterium
GTTTTTCCAGCACCAATATTGCCAGCGACTGCGATGTGTTTTGCTTTTTTTGCTTTTGCCATGATAGTGAAAATACAAAATAGTTGTTTGACTATTTCTTTTTTTTAAGATTTTTATAGGTAATCCATTCCAATGCTTTTACGCACTAGGGATAAGGTTTGGGAAGCGCTTTGTCTTGCTTTGTCCGCACCTTGTCTGATTATTTTAATTAAATGTTCTTTATTGTTTTGTAAATCAGTCGCATGTGAGCGAATGGGTTGAATAAATTGAACCATATCTTCGGCCAATTGCTTTTTCATATCCCCATATCTGATAATACAGTTGCCCTCGCTACTATTATTGAAATCATCTTCAAATTTTTGTACCGTATCATTCTCACTTACCAATTTCATTAAAGTAAATAAGTTCTCAATATAATCGGGCTTCACTGAATTGGGTGTAAGAGGCCCTTGATCGGTTTTCGCTTTTTTAATTTTGTTACGAATAGCCTCGTCTTCATCTGCTAAAAATAAAGTGGTGTTCTGATTTTCGCTTTTACTCATTTTACCGTTTCCATCAAGCCCTAATATTTTAACTAGTTCACTATTATAATTAAAGGCATAAGGTAAAGGAAAGGTTTCTCCGTATCTGTAATTAAAACGCTCTGCAAAATTACGGGCCATTTCTAAATTTTGTTCTTGGTCCTTGCCCACAGGCACTTTCACTGCACGGTGTATTAATATATCGGCTGCTTGTAAAACCGGATAAGTAAGTAATCCTGCATTTACATTTTCAGGTTGCATGCGCACTTTGTCTTTAAAAGAAGTGGTTTTTTCTAATTCTCCTTTATAAGCCAACATATTTAAATACAAATACAATTCTGCAATTTCAGGAACATCACTTTGAACATATAAAGACACTTTCTCTGGGTCTAATCCACAAGCAATATTTTCAGCCACCACTCTAAGTACACTTTCTTTCAAAGTTTTAGTATCTGGATGAGTAGTTAGGCTATGCCAATTGGCTACAAAAAAATAACAGTTGTATTCGTCTTGCATACGCACATAATTACGCATGGCGCCAAAATAATTGCCTAGGTGCAAGAAGCCTGTAGGCCTAATTCCGCTTAATACAATTTCCTTTTTCATAGAACTGCGAAGATAATGAATCAGGAACCCATTTTTTGCCATCTTTTTGGGATATTTGTACAGAATTTAAAAATAGTCAGTTTGAGCACAGCTTCTCTTTTATCTAGCCCCATCGAATACCTAAAAGGGGTGGGCCCTTTAAGGGCTGATATGCTTAAAAAAGAGTTGAGTTTATTCACTTTTAACGACCTACTGCACCATTTTCCGCATCGCCATATTGACAAAACCAAGGTAGGTACCATTGCTTCCATTACCCCAGATATGGACTTTATTCAAATAAAAGGGGTTTTACAAGGCATCGATATTATTGGGGTAAAAAGGTCGAAACGTATGGTGACCCAATTAAAAGACGAGACGGGTACCATTGAACTAGCCTGGTTTCAAGGAATTACTTGGGTGCAAAAAAATATAGTAGAGGGCCAGGCTTATTTAGTTTTTGGCAGGGTAAGTTTTTTTAATGGAAAGGCACAAATGGTACATCCAGAAATTGAACCTTATGTGGCAAGTACAATGGCGCAAAAATCTTTATTAGAGCCCGTGTATTCTAGTACGGAGAAATTAAAGGCTCGTGGCCTCAATGCCAAACAAATTGGAAAATTAACACAAACCTTATTTCAGCAAATAAGTGATAGAGATGTCCCTGAAAATTTACCCCTGCATTTATTGGAGAATAGAATGGGAAGATGGGAAGCTTATAGACAAATACATTTTCCAACATCGCAGGCCAATTATAAAAAAGCAGTAGACCGTTTAATTTTTGAAGAACTATTTATTGCCCAAGTAAGACTTAATTTAATAAAAATAGATAGACATAAAAATAGCAAGGGGCATTTATTTGAAAAAGTAGGCAACTATTTTAATACTTTTTACAGCAAGCACTTGCCTTTTGAATTAACGGGTGCGCAAAAAAGAGTGATTAAAGAAATTAGACAGGATGTAGGCAAAGGCTATCAAATGAACAGACTCTTGCAAGGTGATGTAGGAAGTGGTAAAACCATGATTGCCTTACTTGCTATGTTAATTGCTGCTGACAATGGTTTTCAAAGTTGTTTGATGGCACCCACTGAAATTTTAGCCACACAACATTATGAAAGTTTAACGGAGCTATTGAAAGAAATGCCTATTGAAATTGCATTATTAACGGGTAGCACTAAAATTGGGGAGCGTAGAAGAATATTAAAAGGTTTATTGGAAGATGATATACATTTTGTAGTAGGTACCCATGCTATAATAGAGGATGTGGTGCAGTTTAAAAATTTAGGCTTAGCGGTGATAGATGAGCAACACCGATTTGGTGTGGCCCAAAGAGCAAGGCTTTGGAAAAAATCAAGCATACCTCCGCATGTATTAGTCATGACAGCAACACCTATTCCAAGAACTTTAGCCATGACCGCTTTTGGCGATTTAGATTATAGTGTGATGGATGAGTTGCCTCCGGGTAGACAGGTTATTAAAACAGTACACCGTTATGAAACTTCCAGGGCTAGTGTAATGGATTTTGTAAAAACTGAAATTATAAAAGGAAGACAGGCCTATTATGTATACCCCTTAATTGAAGAAAGTGAAAAATTAAGTTTTGAAGATTTAATGCAGGGCTATGAGCAAGTGAAAAGTTTTTTCCCAGAACCTACTTATAAAATTAGTATGGTGCACGGAAGACAAAGCAGCGTAGAAAAAGAAACCAATATGCACCGATTTAAAACGGGCGATACGCAAATATTAGTGGGCACCACGGTGATAGAAGTAGGGGTGAATGTGCCCAATGCTTCGGTGATGGTGATAGAGAGTGCAGAAAAATTTGGTTTATCACAATTACATCAGTTAAGAGGAAGAGTAGGTAGAGGTAAAGAGCAGAGTTATTGTATTTTATTAAGTAGTGTGAAAGCAGGAAGAGAAGCGAAGGAAAGATTAAAAATAATGTGTACGACCAACGATGGTTTTTTAATTGCTGAAAAAGATTTAGAAATAAGAGGCCCTGGTGATATTGATGGTACAAGACAAAGTGGTGCTTTAAACTTTAAGTTAGCCAATATCATTAATGATAAAATAGCCTTAGAAGAAGCAAGGCAGGCTGCTTTTGAGCTTTGTGAAAAGGACCCAATGCTTCAATCGCCTGAAAATGCAGTCATTAGGAGCTTTTTAATAAGTCAAAAAAGTAAAATTGGTTGGGGTAAGATCGCCTAAAGGATTCATTTTTTAATTAACTTGCCCTTACTAATTAATAAAGATTTTTATTATGAAATATACTCCCTTAGATCCTCAAATATTTATTCAAAATAGAAAGCGTTTTGTATCCAAAATGCAAAAAAATAGTATTGCCATTTTTGTGAGCAATGATGAATATCCTTTAAATGGAGATGCCTTACACGACTATAAACAAAACACAGAATTATATTGGTTATCGGGTATTGAGCAAGAGGGTTCCATGGTGGTTTTATTTCCAGACAATCCCGATCCAAAATTTAGAGAAGTACTAGTGCTAGTTAGACCACAGGAACTAAAAGAAATTTGGGATGGTAAAAGATTAAGGGCCAATGAAGCCACTACTATTTCAGGAATTAAAACAATTGTTTGGGTAGATGTGATTGACGCTTCCTTACAACAATGGGTACATTTAGCGGATGCGATTTATTTAGACTCTAATGAAAACGATAGAAAGAATAATTTATTAAGAACAAACGAATACCGATTTATTGATGAGATGAAAGCAAGGTATCCTCTGCATGCATTTTGTAGAGCTGCTTCCATTATGAAAGAATTGCGTGCAGTTAAAACTAAAGAAGAAGTGCAAGTCATTCAAAAAGCCATTGATATTACAGAAGTAGCTTTCAGAAGACTATTACAATTCATTCAACCAGGGGTGAAGGAATATGAAATTGAGGCAGAAATTTATCATTCATTTTTATCTCAACGTGCCACAGGTGTTGCTTACCATAGTATTATTGCAAGTGGAGACAATGCAAGAACCTTGCATTATATAAGTAATAATAATGTTTGTAAAGATGGGGAATTGGTTTTAATGGATTTTGGCGCAGAGTATGGTGGTTACTGTGCCGATTTAACTAGAACGGTGCCTGTGAATGGTAAGTTTACTAAAAGACAAAAAGAAGTATACAATGCTTGTTTGCATTTGCATGATTATGCCAAGTCTATTTTAAAGCCAGGCATTAGTATTTTAAATTACACAGATAAAGTAGGAGAGGAAGCTACTAAGCAATTTTTAAAAATTGGTTTAATAAGCAAGTCAGATGTAAAAAATGAAGATGCCAATAATAGAGCTTATAGAAAATATTTATACCATGGCATATCACATCATTTAGGATTAGATGTGCACGATTTAGGCACTAGAACAGCGCCTATTACTGCAGGTATGGTTTTTACGGTTGAGCCTGGTATATACATCAAAGAAGAAAAAATGGGTGTGCGTATTGAAAATAATATTTGGATTACTAAAACAGGGCATCAGGATTTAATGAAAAACATGCCTATTAAAGCAGATGAGATTGAAGCCTTGATGCGTAAAGTAAAAAGCAGTAAAAAATAAAAATAAAGATGAAAAAACAGATCCCTAATTTAATTACACTGCTTAATTTGTTTTTTGGTTGCTGTGCCATTTTGGTTACTTTTCAATCGGGCACCATGGCCACCTTAGATGATACAGGTGATATGGTCATAGAAATTCCAGAACAAATTTATTATGCGAGTATGTTTATTGGACTTGCAGCCTTGGTTGATTTTTTTGATGGATTTGCGGCGCGTTTATTAAAAGTAAATTCTGAATTAGGTAAACAACTCGATTCTCTTGCAGATGTAGTTAGTTTTGGTGTAGCACCCTCCTTTATTGTTTTTCAATTTTTAAGACTATCCCTAGCTAGCGATATTAATGCCTTATCGCATACTAGTTTTATGATGGTACCTGCCTTTATTATTGCCCTAGCAGGAGCCTACCGTTTAGCTAAATTTAATATCGACCCAGACCAAACTACTTATTTTAAAGGAGTGCCCATTCCCATGATTGGCCTATTAACAGCTGCCTTTCCCTTAGTGTACTGGCAGTCTACCACTACCATTTTCTCTAAATTATTATTAAGCCCTGCTTTTTGGTATTGCTATATTATTTTCGTTTCTTATTTGATGGTCATGGATAGGCCCATGCTGGCTTTGAAGAACTTTAGTAATAAAAAGAATTTAATACTACCCTTAGTCTTAGTAGCAGTAGAAACAGCCATTTCTGCCTACTTTTTTAAATGGATGGCCATCCCATTTGGCTTTATTGGCTATTGCTTAGTATCTTTGTTTTACAGAAAAACAATCACTCAATAAAATTCGTATGACATTTCAAGTTCAAATTAAAGTAATGCCTTTGAAAGATTTATTAGATCCTCAAGGAAAGGCAGTTTTAGGTGGCCTACACAATTTAGGTATGACAGGTGTAAAAGATGTTAGAGTAGGGAAAAATATTACATTACAAATTGAGGCAGCCAACGAAGCAGCTGCTAGAGAAATAGCAGAAACTGCTAGTAAGCAATTATTAGCCAATGCAGTAATGGAATACTTTGAGATTGAATTTGTGAAGTAGAACTAGCTATTAATTATTTTTAATTATTTCCATGTTATATATTGTTCCCACACCTATTGGAAATTTAAAGGATTTTACTTTCAGGGCCATTGAAGTGCTACAAGAAGTAGATTTTATTTTATGTGAAGACACGCGTACTTCATCTAAGTTATTACAGCATTATAAAATTCATAAACCACTTACGCCTTATCATCAACACAATGAGCATAAAGTGGTGGATCATTTAGTACAACAATTACAAGCTGGTAAAAATATTGCTTTAATTACCGATGCAGGAACACCTGGTATTTCCGATCCTGCCTTTTTATTAGTGCGTGCTTGTAAAGCAGCTGGAGTAGCCATTACAAGTTTACCCGGAGCGACCGCCTTTGTTCCAGCACTAGTAAATAGTGGTTTACCTGCCACTCGTTTTATATTCGAAGGTTTTATTCCCTTAAAAAAAGGTAGAAAAACATTAATGGAATCGTTGGCCAATGAAGAGCGTACTATGATTTTTTATGAAAGCCCCATGCGCTTGGTTAAAACTTTAGAATTATTCGCCACCCATTTTGGTGCCGACAGACAAGCTTCTGTAAGTAGGGAGCTTACAAAAATTTACGAAGAAAACATCTCCGACACTTTAGCCAACTTAATTTTACACTTCTCTTCCAAGCAAGTGAAAGGGGAGATTGTGATTGTAGTGGATGGAAAGCATTAGCAAATGGCTGTTTAGCTTTACATTGAATCATGCCTTAAGATTTTTGCTCTTTATATCTTCATATATATACCCCATACATATATTTAATTAGACTTTTTCTAATTAATGAATTAAATTAGCTTCTTAATTCATTGCTATGAAAAAGAAGTTATTTCTATTCGTTTTTGCATCTATAGTATATGCAAATTTCTCCCATGCCCAAGCCGATCGTTGGCAACAACATATCGATTATAAAATTAAAGCAGCGCTTGACGTTACGACTAATATAGTGAAGGGTACTGAGGAATTAGTGTACACGAATAATTCTCCTGATACCTTACGCAAAGTTTATTTTCATATGTATTGGAATGCTTTTGCACCCAATTCTTCTATGGATATTCGTAGTAGAGAGCTAGGAAAAAATTTATTAAACTTTAGACGTGGAGCTATAACTGCATCTAATGCAACCATGTTAGGGCAGGAAGCTACCCAAGATTGGGACAGAAGGGTAAAGGACCGTATTCAAAAGTTATCGCCTACTGAAATTGGGTATCAAAAAATAAGTCAAATTTTAATCAATGGTAAGGCACAAAAATTAATCGAGCACGAAACTATTTTAGAAGTGCAATTAACACAAGCCATTGCGCCGAAAACTTCTATAAAAATGTCTTTGCAATTTGAAGCCCAAGTGCCTGTACAAATTAGACGCTCTGGTCGTGATAATGCAGAAGGTGTTCGTTATTCAATGAGTCAGTGGTATCCTAAAATGGTGGAATATGATTACCAAGGTTGGAATACCAATGCTTATATAGCGCGTGAATTTTATGGCGTATGGGGTAATTATGATGTGAGTTTATCCCTAGATAAATCTTATATGGTAGCAGCTACAGGTGTTTTACAAAACCCTAATGCTATAGCCGATAAATTCGGCAATCTTACTTGGAACTTTAAAGGGAATAATATTCATGATTTTATGTGGGCTGCAGATAATCATTATAAACATTTATCTAAAGAAGTACGCAAGGGCTTAACCTTCCATGTTTATTTTAAAGAAAAAAATGCTTCTTCTGATAGCGCCTGGGCCAATGTTTTATGGGCAGCAGAAAAAGCATTGCCTTATATGGAGAAAAAATTCGGACCTTATCCTTATCCTGTTTACTCTTTTGTACAAGGAGGGGATGGAGGTATGGAATATGGAATGGGTACTTTATTAAAAGGTCCTGGTCTCGGAACAGTATTTCATGAGTGGATGCATAGTTGGTATCAACATATTTTAGGCACCAATGAAAGTTTATTCCCTTGGATGGATGAAGGCTTTACTTCTTATGCAGAAGATGATATCTCTTATTGGTACAATAATAATTATGCCTTACAGTCTCCTTATATAAATGAAAAAGAAAAAGCGAGATTAAAAGCGGAGATAGACAATGCAAAGACACAACTACCCGCCATACAATTTGGTAATTATGCAGGTTATTTAACCTTGGCTAAAAGTGGTATTGAAGAACCTATGAGTACACATTCCGATCATTATAATTACAACTATGCTTATAGCAGTGCTGCTTATTCAAAAGGAGCTACTTTCTTAGGTTTATTAGGCTATGTAGTAAGTGATTCAGTAAGAGATGTTATTTTAATTAACTACTATAATACTTGGAAGTTTAAACATCCTAATGCCAACGATTTTACAAGGGTGGCAGAAAAAATAAGTGGCTTACAATTGCAGTGGTTAAAAGAATATTGGATGAACTCTACAAAAACCATTGATTACGGTTTAAATAATATTGAAGTAAGTGCGAATAACGCGAATGCTATTATTAGTATTCAACGTAATGGTAAACTGCCAATGCCTATTGAAGTTCTTGTTACTTATAAGGATGGCAGTACTGAATTACATTATATACCCTTGGATTTAATGATAGGCGCCAAGCCTGTAGAGGGAGCTGTAAATAGAATTCTGCATACCGAGTGGCAATGGGTAGCCCCTAGCTATACTTTTGAAACCAGCAAGCCGTTGTCTGCATTAAAATCAATCGAGATTGATCCAAGCCAACGCATGCCTGATATTAATAGAAGTAATAATAAATTAGAGATACCTAATTAGTATATCGGAATTAAATGGAAAGCCTTAATTATTTCATCGAACGAACTTTCGAGCACGCGCAGAGAGAGTGAGAGGGAATAATTAAGGCTTCTTTACTTGAATGATAAACTTCTCTTCAAAATAAGCTTCTTGAAAAATGTCATGAATTGACATCATTTTAGGACGCAGGCCACTTTCAAATATTTCTTGGTGCAAATCCCCGCCTTTTAAACAAATTAATGAATTATTGAACAATTAATTTATGAAACTTAATGGTGTTAATTTAATTTTTTCTTCTAAAGTTTTAGTTAAATCAGCTACAGTTGATCTTTTTTGACCTACAGCTACATAAATACAAAATAATTGATTATCTTTATCACCACTTTGGTGTGCTTTAACTTGATTAATTATTGTATCCATAGCAATTGAAGTTTTACCAGTTTGTCTATCTCCAATAATTAACTCACGTTGACCTCTACCAATAGGAATTAAACTATCTACAGCTTTTAAACCTGTTTGTACAGGTTCACTTAC
>JBEGKS010000072.1:0-6284 GCA_041183945.1 Bacteroidota bacterium
CTACCGCACAAACAAATTTACCATTAAGCTTAGTGGTGAAAAAAGGAAGCAGTACTGTTTTATCTATAAACGAAACTTTTACAGGCAGATTAAATGGTCAAGAAAGTATGACCTATACTTTTCAAAAACCCATAAGTATTGCAGCAAATGAAACCTATTCATTTACAGCAACAGTAAACTTAGCCAGCGATCAACAAAAGGCTAATAATAGCATCAATGCTACTATTGTTAGTGCTGCTGAAAGCGCTACCCCAGTGGCCACTGCCACCAATTGTAATGGTTCCTTAAACTTAGCAGTTTCATCTCCCATCGCAACCGCTAATTATGTTTGGTATGATAGTTCCGATTTACAAAACCCCATTGCAGTGGGCGCTAACCCTGCTGGCAGCACTAGCACTAAAAATAAATTATATGTTACACAAGGTTATCAATCGGTTGTTGGTCCATTAACCAATACAACATTAGGTAGTGGTGGAGGTTACAATAGTTTTGCAGGTAATTTTGTAAAAATAAATGCAACAGGTCCACTTACTATTGAAACTGTAAAATTATATACAGGCTATCCTGGTAAAGTGGATTTTATCTTAGCCAGTTTTGGTTCTTTTTCTGCAGATGGAACATCTTATACTTACTATCCACTACAAACTAGTTCTTTAAATGTGGCAGCAAGTAGTCCTGCGCCCGCTGCAGCCCTTTCAAGCGCAGGCACCCCATTTATAGAAGGAGATACTGGCAGAATTTATGCGCTTAATTTAAAAATTGCACAAGCAGGTGACTATATCATTATCATTAAATGTGATAGCGCTACTGTATTTAGAAATAGTGGATTAAAAGACCCCACCTATCCTATTGGGCCAAGTAAAATATTTAGCTATACTGGCAATAGTGTTCAAACTGCCTCTGGTAATTTTCAAAATTATTTTTACTTTTTCTATAACACTCAAATTAAAGCAGGCAATGAACTAAGTGCTGCTTCAGAAGTGCCAGTGAAAATTTCTGAGAAACCTAGTTTTATTTTTACAGACACTACCTTAAAATCTACTAGTGCTTCTACTTATCAATGGTATTTAAACGACGAAACCATTGTGGGTGCAACCAATCAAAATTATCGCCCCTCAACCAATGGCATCTATAAAGTGGCTACAAAATTAGGTAGCTGCACTTCTGTTTCAGATAGTAGGCTTATTATGGTCACGTCCATTGAAGAAGCGCCTGTCAAAGAAATTGGCTTAAGAATTAGTTCGGATGACTATATTGAGAACATGATTAAAGGCAGCAGCTTTTATGTACAGTTTAGTAATATTCAAACAGAAGGTATTACCTTAGATATAATGAATTCAATGGGTAATAATGTTTTTCATAAAGAAAATCTAATCAATCAAAGAAGTCCACAAAAAATAAATATAAATAACTTAACAACTGGCGTTTACTTTGTTAAAATTTATGCCAATAAAAAGGTATATGTTCAACGAGTATTCATTACTAATAATTAAAATGAACGATTATGGCACTAGAATGGATGGAAGCAGTTCTTACTAAAATTGAGAATGAGACTCCCAATACGAAAAGATTTTATTTTGAAATTCCAAGTTTAGAGAAATTCGATTTTATACCTGGGCAGTTTGTTACTTTAGATTTGCCTATTCATGAGCAAAAAAATAAAAGATGGAGAAGCTATTCCATTGCCTCAGAACCTAATGGCACCAATACTTTTGAACTAGTGATAGTTTTGTTGGAAGGCGGATTAGGTACAACTTACTTATTCAATGAAGCCAAAGTGGGTACGAAAATTACTTTAAGAGGGCCTCAAGGTGTATTTGTACTTCCTAAAAACTTTGAAAACGATGTATACTTTATTTGTACAGGAACTGGAATTGCACCATTCAGGTCAATGATAAGATATATACACGAACATAAAATTGCACACAATAATATTCACCTCATTTTTGGCTGTCGTAAATTTGAAGATGGTTTATATATTGATGAATTAAAAGAATTAGAAGCAAAAGAACCAGGTTTTCATTTTCACCCTTGCTATTCTAGAGAAACAGCAGTGCCAGCGGGCTCCCATATAGGATATGTTCACCCCGTTTACCAAGAATTATTGAAAGAAAATAAAGAGACAGCCCATGTTTGGTTATGCGGTTGGAAAGCCATGATTGATGATGCACGTAAAAATATGAACGACTTAGGGTTGGATAAAAAGCAAGTGCATTTTGAATCTTTCGGTTAATTAATATGCGCAAGGACTAATTCCTTTATCTTACTTAAAGCAATACGCTCTTGCAGCATGCTATCGCGATAGCGAATAGTGGCAGTGCCGTCCTCCTTGGTTTGATGATCGATGGTTACGCAAAATGGAGTTCCGATGGCATCTTGACGACGGTATCTTTTTCCAATGGCGTCTTTCTCTTCATAAAAACAATGGAAAGATTTTTTACAATCGTCCATTAATTCTTTAGCAAGTTCAGGCAAGCCATCTTTTTTAGTCAAAGGAAGAATGGCTAATTTATTAGGGGCTAATCTAGCAGGTAAATGAAGCACCACTCTAGAATCGGTGCTGCCGTCTTCTTTAGTAATGGTTTCTTCTTCGTAAGAATTGGCTAATATCAATAAGAACATTCTATCTAAACCAATAGATGTTTCAATCACATAAGGTACATAGTGCTGATTAATCTCTGTATCGAAATACTGCATCTTCTTTTTACTAAACTCCTGATGACGGGTTAAATCGAAATCGGTACGAGAATGAATACCTTCTACTTCTTTAAATCCAAACGGAAATTCATATTCTATATCTAATGCCGCATCGGCATAGTGCGCTAATTTAACATGGTCATGAAAGCGGTATTTTTCAGGCGCTATACCTAAGCTTAAATGCCATTGCATACGCTCGTTCTTCCAATGCTCATACCACTCTTTTTGGGTACCTGGCTTAATAAAGAATTGCATTTCCATTTGTTCAAACTCACGCATTCTAAATATAAATTGACGCGCTACAATTTCATTTCTAAAAGCCTTTCCCGTTTGTGCAATACCGAATGGAATTTTCATCCTGGCTGTTTTTTGCACATTTAAAAAGTTCACAAAAATACCTTGAGCGGTTTCTGGTCTTAAATATATGGTGCTAGCTTCTTCTGCAACAGCACCAATTTCTGTAGAGAACATTAAATTAAACTGTCTTATCTCTGTCCAATTACTTGTGCCACTGACTGAACAAGTAATTTTATTTTCTTCTATTAATTTTTTAAGCCCTTCGAAATCTTCTTTCGCAAGTAAGGCGTCCATATCTACTAGCAATTTATCTGCGGCAGCATTATTTCCTTTCGCTATTAAAGCATCGGCATGCGCTTCAATTAAATGATCTACTCTATATCTTTTTTTACTTTCTTTATTATCAATTAAGGGATCACTAAAACTATCAACGTGTCCGCTTGCCTTCCAAGTAGTAGGATGCATAAAAATAGCCGCATCTATACCCACAATATTTTCATTTAACTGGGTCATGCTATTCCACCAATAGTCTCTGATATTTTTTTTCAATTGCGCACCGTAAGGGCCGTAATCATAAACAGCGCTTAATCCATCATATATTTCACTACTAGGAAATACAAATCCGTATTCCTTGGCATGGGAAATGATTGCTTGCAATGTGTTGTCTGGTTGTACCTTACTCATAGGTTGCAAATATACTGCGAGATTATATTAGGAATGTAATTTTTCGTTGTTTTGATGCCTAGTAGCGTCTCTTAGGGTTTTCTTTTCAATATTTTTCTCCAAAGCGGCGGTTAAATCAACGCCTGTTTGATTCGCCAAGCATATTAATACAAATAATACATCGGCCATTTCATCGGCAAGTAGTAGTTCCCCTTCTTTATTTTTAAAGGACTGGTCGCCATATTTGCGCACCAATATTCTAGCTAATTCTCCCACTTCTTCCATTAAAATACCCAAATTAGTGAGTTCACTAAAATATTTTACGCCCACTGTTTTAATCCAGTTGTCTACTTTCTGCTGCGCGGCTTGTATTGTAATTTCATTTGCCATTGGAATGCTTTATAAATGTTACTATTTATTAATTTTTTACTTCTTACTATAAATACTGTTAGGGTCTTACTATATTATTCTTTATTTTTTGAATCTACAATAATGGTTACAGGACCATTATTAACTAGTGCCACTTTCATGTCTGCGCCAAATACGCCTGTTTGAATAGGTGCACCCATATCCGCCGACAATTTTTTAATCATGGCCTCATATAAAGGAACAGAAATATCATGTTTTGCAGCAGCAATATAGGAAGGCCTATTTCCCTTCTTAGTACTAGCATGTAAGGTGAACTGACTCACTAATAAAATATGACCCCCTACTTCTTTTACGCTCAAATTCATCACACCTTCTGCGTCATCAAAAATGCGCATTTGAACAATCTTATTGGAAAGCCAGTCCACATCCTCCATGGTATCGGCTGTTTCAATACCCAAAAGCACCATTAAGCCCTTTTGGATGGATCCGGCTATCTGTCCATCAATGGAAACGCTTGCCTCATTTACTCTTTGAATAACCACTTTCATAATATTACCAATTTCTACATGAAGATAAACAAAACTATTTTCACTAATTTAGCTGTAATTTCAATCCCTTGAGTAGTTTAAAAAAATTAGCCAGTCAAACCGCATGGTACGGACTTAGTTCAATAGCAGCTAGGTTTATTAGTTATTTGCTGGTACCCTACCTTACTTATAAGTTTACCGAATCGGCCTACGGCGAAATGTCCATTGTTTACTCTTTTATTCCATTTTTAAATGTGATTGTTACCCATGGCATGGAGACCGCTTATTTTAGGTTCGGCAGTCAAGAAAACGAGGAAAAAATTTACCATACCAGCAGTATTTCAATGATAATGGTAACGGCATTAGTATTAATGGTACTCATTAAATTTAGCGCCCCTATTGCTTCTCTTTTACAAATTACAGCAAACCCAGAATATATCAACTTAATGGCATGGGTGGTGGGATTAGATGCTTTAGCTACTATTCCTTTTTCAAGATTAAGAATGGAAGGCAAACCGAAAAAATTTGCCTTTATAAAAATTGGTGGCATTGTTTTAAATATTCTAGCTACCTATTATTTTATAAGCATACTTCCTGAATATATTGCAACACATCCGACTAGTATTTTAACGAGCTGGTATAAACCCGATTGGTCAGTGGGTTATGTATTATTAGCAGGTATTGTTCAAAATGTTTTTGTTTTATTATTACTTAAAAAAGAAATTAGTGCCTTACGCTTTAATTTTGATTTTGATTTATGGAAACAAATGATGCTCTATGCGCTTCCATTAATATTGGTTGGATTCGGTGGCATGGTGAATGAAACTTTTGATAGAATTATGTTAGGTTGGTGGGCGCCGGGTGGGTCACCCGATGCCAATAAAGCCATCGTAGGTATTTATAGTGCTTGTTATAAGTTATCTATTTTAATTACCATTTCAGTACAAGCTTTTCGCATGGGCGCAGAACCATTTTTCTTTAAACAGTCTTCAGAAGAAAATGCACCAAGGACCTATGCAAGGGTAATGAAATTTTTTGTGATCACACTTTGTATTATGTTTTTAATGGTGGTTTTATATTTAGACATTTGGAAAGAATTTATACGCAATCCCGCCATGTACGTGGGACTACGTATAATTCCCATTTTATTAATAGCCAATATATTTTTAGGTATTTATTATAATTTAAGTATCTGGTATAAGTTAAGTAATAAGACCATGGCAGGAGCTTGGATTACCTTACTAGGCGCGGTTATTACCATTGCCATTAACTTTATAGCCATTCCTTATTTTAGTTATATGGCTAGTGCCTGGGCTACTTTAATTTGCTATGGCACCATGATGTATGTAAGTTATAAATGGGGTCAAAAAGTATATCCCATTCCTTATGCCACTAAAAAACTCATTGCTTATTTTGTAATAACTTTATTACTATACGGTATTTATTTACTGGTTGAATTGATTACTAAAAATAATGCTGCAAGACTTAGCATAGCAAGTTTCGAGCTAATTGCCTTTATACTTTTTGTAGCAAGAATAGAAAAGAAAGAATTAAAATCATTGCTGCAAAAAAAGACAGAAGCATTAGCTTAAAATAATTATCCTAATATAATAGTGTCTATAATTGTGTCAATTTTTTTATATTAATCAAGAAACTTAATAACTCATTAAATAAACCACTTGTTTTTATGGCAGAAGATTTAACCATTACCAAAGGAGATAAAAAAACACA
>JBEGKS010000073.1:0-6254 GCA_041183945.1 Bacteroidota bacterium
GTGGTGAGCACAATAATGACAATCAAAATTAATTTCTCAATAATAAAGGCCCAATCAAATGCGAGTAGTGTCATACTTTATGTATTAGGCGTTTTTAGAATTATTGTTAAAACTAGTTCCATGAGAAGGACCCTCTATTTCACTTAAACGTATAGAAGGCAAGTTCACTTCACTTTCATTATGAATATCCATTAATAAATGAGGGGCTCTGCCATCATTCACTGCTTTAAAAATTTCAGTTGGTTTTGTTGTACCAATATTGCCTGCATAATGACCTTGTGCAATAACGGAATGTCTGCTTATCTCACGTGGTCCTTCAATAATCCAGTCGTTGGTATGTTTTTTATCAAAACGACAAGTATTACAAATCCATCCTGGCTTACCATCTGGTGTGTCTTCAATTTCACCCCATTCGTCTTTGCGTGCAGTCACTCTAAATACTTCATCTCCTCTATTCCATAAGGTTACACGACCAGAACAAGTTGGACAATCACGGTGTGCATCCATGGGTTTTAAAAACCATACTCTATTTTTAAAACGGAATGTTTTATCGGTTAAAGCGCCCACTGGACATACATCAATTACATTGCCTATAAAATCATTGTCTAAACTCTTCTCAATATGGGTAGCAATTTCTGCATGGTCGCCTCTGTCTAAAATGCCGTGCACTCTTTTATTGGTTAATTGGTCGGCGGTAAATACACAACGGTAACATAAAATACAACGCGTCATATGAAGTTGTATATGCTTACCTAAATCATGCTTTTTAAAAGTACGTCTTTGAAATTCATACCTAGTGCCTGCCTTACCATGTTCAAAACTTAAATCTTGTAAATGACATTCTCCTGCCTGATCACAGATTGGACAATCAAGGGGATGATTCAACAATAAAAATTCAACTACCCCTGCTCTTGCATCAATTACTTTTTCACTGGTAATATTTTTAACTTCCATTCCCTCCATCACCGTGGTTCTGCAAGATGCGACCAACTTTGGCATGGGACGAGGATCTTTTTCAGAGCCCTTCGATACTTCCACTAAACAAGTACGGCACTTACCACCACTTCCTTCTAACTTGCTATAATAACACATAGCTGGCGGCGCCACTGCACCTCCAATTTGACGCGCCGCTTGCAATATGGTAGTGCCCGCTGGTACTTCAATGGTAATGTTGTCTACTGTTACTTTAAATAATGTTTGTTCACTCATAGTTTTACGCAATGTTATGCAGGCACATGAATTGGGTCTGCATAGTGTTGTAAACCAAAATTACTTGTTTGTGATAATGCTCTATTGTTGATATGCCATTCAAATTCATCACGGAAATGTCTAATAGCTGCGGCTACTGGCCAAGCGGCTGCATCTCCTAAAGGACAAATGGTATTGCCTTCTATTTTTCTTTGAATGTCCCACAATAAATCTATATCACTCATTTCTCCTTTTCCTAATTCAATTTTTTGTAATATTTTTTCCATCCATCCTGTTCCTTCTCTGCAAGGTGAACATTGTCCACAGCTTTCATGTCTGTAAAAACGCGCTAGGGTTAAAGTATTTTTAACAATACATTGGTCTTCATCTAAAATAATAAAACCACCAGAGCCCATCATTGAACCTGTTGCAAAACCGCCGTCACTTAAACTTTCATAGTTCATATAACGCGTTTCACCCTTGGCTGTTTTTAATAAAAGATTCGCAGGTAAAATAGGCACAGAAGAACCACCTGGAATACAAGCTTTTAATTTTTTGCCACCAGCAATACCTCCACAATATTCATCGCTGTAAATAAAATCTTCCACTGAAATAGTCATATCAATTTCATATACCCCTGGCTTATTAATATTTCCACAAGCAGAAATTAATTTAGTACCTGTAGAACGGCCCACCCCAATTTTTGCATATTCCTCACCGCCCAATTTTATAATGGGCACTATGGCTGCTAAAGTTTCTACATTGTTGACCACGGTTGGACGCATCCATAAACCTTGAATGGCAGGGAATGGAGGTTTGATTCGAGGATTACCTCTTTTGCCTTCCAATGATTCTATTAGTGCTGTTTCCTCTCCACATATATAAGCACCTGCACCACGGTGTACATGTATCATACAATCAAATCCAGTACCTAAAATATTTTTTCCTAACCAACCATTTTTAGTGGCTTCTGCAATAGCCTCTTCTAATATTTCAGCCACCCATGCGTATTCGCCTCTTATGTATATGTAAGTATCGTTAGATCCTAAAGCATAAGAAGAAATAAGTAAGCCTTCTATTAATAAATGGGGTAAGAACTCCATTAAATATCTATCCTTGAAAGTACCGGGCTCACTTTCATCTGCATTACATACCAAGTGACGCGGCACGCCTTCTGGCTTTGCAATAAAACTCCATTTCATGCCTGCAGGAAAACCAGCACCCCCTCTTCCTCTAAGTCCACTTTTCTTTACTTCTTCAACAATGGCTTCAATGGACATTTCTTTCAACGCTTTTTCTGCAGCCGCATACCCTCCCTCACGACGATAAACATCATAAGTACGAATACCTGGAACGTTGACTTTCTCTAATAATAATTTTACACCCATTGTTTCTTCTTTATCTTTTCAAATTTCGTTTCCGAAATTTATTAATTGCTACTATTTTAATTTTGCGCTACTACTTGCATTCTATACTCTGCAATAATTGCATCTACTTTTTCCTTGGTCAAATGTTCTCTATAAATTTTACCTACTTGCATCATGGGCGCATACCCACAAGCCCCTAAGCATTCTACTAATTTCAAAGTGAAAATGCCATCCTTGGTGGTTTCACCTGGTTTAATATCTAATTGCTTTTGTATATAAGCAATGATATTATCTGAACCGCTTACCATACATGGACCCGTTTGACAAACTTCAAATACAAATTTTCCTACAGGCTTTAAATTATACATGCTGTAAAAAGTAGCCACTTCATATACTTCAATAGGTTCAATGGCTAATAAGCTTGCAACATAATCCATTGCCTCTGTAGGTAACCAGCCTCCAAAACTATCTTGCGCTAAATGCAATACCGGAAGCAGTGCACTTTTTTGTTTCCCTTCTGGATAACGAGCTACCAAGCGTTTAAACTCGGTCATTTGTTCGTTATTAAATTGAAGACTCATATACAAATTTCATTTTTCTCAATAATTATTTTCTACGCATCCAACTCTCCTGCAATCAAATTCAAACTACTCATGGTGACCACCGCATCACTTAACATGCCTCCTTTAATCAATTCCTCAAAGGCTTGGTAATAAATAAAGCAAGGTCTTCTAAAATGTAATCTGAATGGGGTACGTCCGCCATCGCTAATTAAATAAAAACCTAATTCTCCATTACCCCCTTCTACTGCACTATATATTTGACCCTTTGGTAAATCAATTTCTCCCATGATAATTTTAAAATGCCAAATAAGTGCTTCCATCTTGGTATACACATCTTCTTTCTTCGGCAAATAGTATTCAGGCACATCGGCATGGTATACTTCCGCGTCTGTTCCTTTAAATTCTTGTATTTTTTGGTAAGCTTGCTTAATAATTGAAATACTCTCGTACATTTCTGCATTGCGCACTAAGAAGCGGTCGTAGTTATCTCCGGTGGATCCTACGGGTACTTTAAAATCAAAATCCTGATAGCTACTATAAGGTTGTTGCACACGTACATCATAGTCTACTCCAGCGGCGCGTAAATTAGGGCCTGTAAATCCGTAGTTCATGGCACGTGCTGCGCTTATGCCCCCTGTACCTTGTGTACGCTCCATGAAAATTCTATTGCGTGCAAATAAATTTTCAAACTCTTTTAAAACTTTAGGATACTCGTTTAAGAATTTCTCGAGTTTCGTAAACGCTGTATTTGTAAAATTCCTTTCAAAGCCACCAATGCGGCCAATATTAGTAGTAAGACGGGACCCACATACTTCTTCATATATTTCATAAATTAATTCACGGTATTGCATTACGTATAAAAATCCTGTATACGCACCTGTATCCACCCCTACAATTGAATTACAAATTAAATGATCTGAGATACGCGCCAGCTCCATAATAATCACACGCAAGTAATCGACACGCTTTGGTAATTCCAATTGTAAGAACCTTTCGCAAGTGATATGCCAGCCCATATTATTAATGGGACTACTGCAATAATTTAAACGATCGGTAATAGGCGTAATTTGATATAAAGGACGACGTTCTGCTAATTTTTCAAAAGCGCGGTGAATATACCCCACTGTTTGTTCGGTGGAGACCACACGCTCTCCATCCACTTCCATAATATTTTGAAACACCCCATGCGTTGCCGGATGGGTAGGCCCAATATTTAAAGTGGTCGTTGTTTTTTCAATTGACCCTTTTGGTAATGTTATATGCGTTTGATGTTCCATTCTATTTTTTATTGCGCCTTTACTTTTTTAATTCAATCTTTTAATTCACCTATCCTCTTCCAAACATTTCATCATCCTTATCTATTCGCGTTTGATCCTCTAATGGATATTCTTTTCTTAAAGGAAAATAATCCATTTCGTCTACGTTCAAAATGCGTTTTAAATTTGGATGGCCTACAAAATTAATTCCGAAAAAATCATAGGTCTCACGCTCCATCCAATTGGCCGATTCAAATAATTTACTGGCCGTAAAAACTGCTGTTTCATTTACAGAAGTACTTACTGAATAACGTAAACGAATATTTTCTGAAAAATTATGTAAATGATATACGACCACTAATTCAGCACCTATATTATTTGGATAATTCACCCCACATAAATCGGTTAAAAAGGTAAAACCTAAGCTTGGCTCTTCGTATAAATACTGAAGTACTTTTAAATTAATTTCTTTGGATGATTCAAAAGATAAAATACCAGACGCCGTCGAGAAATTCAAAACTTGGTCTCCAAATTTTTCAATTAACTTATTTTGTATTGTCTCGTTGCTTAATGCCATTTGTATTCTAAAATTTTATGCTCTATTTTTTATTCGATTTATTGGATACCGTAGCTGTTTAATAAGTCGCGGTATTTTTCACTATTACGTCTGCGTATACTTTCTTGTCCCACTAAATCTTGAATTTTCATAAACCCATCAATAATAGCTTCAGGACGTGGAGGGCAACCAGGTACATATACATCCACGGGTATTACTTGGTCAATGCCTTGAAGCACACTGTAGGTATCGAATATACCACCACTAGAAGCGCAGGCACCCACTGCTATTACCCAACGTGGTTCTGCCATTTGTAAGTAAACTTGTCTTAAAACCGGTGCCATTTTTTTAGCAATCGTACCCATGACCATTAATAAATCACATTGACGTGGAGAAAAACCTACACGCTCAGAACCAAAACGAGATAAATCATAATGCGATGCCATGGTAGCCATAAATTCAATACCACAACAAGAAGTGGCAAAAGGTAAAGGCCATAAAGAATTTTTTCTAGCAAGTCCCACTACAGAACTTAACTGCGTTGCAAAAAAACCATCTCCAGGAATTCCATCGGGTGCTTTACCCATAGAAATAGCTTCTGAAATTTCAGCTTCTTTAGGATTTAAATTAAAACGTACAGGACGCATATTGCTACTACTTTATTTTTAAAATTAATCTTCCCATTGTAAGGCCCCCTTCTTGATGATGTATATAAAACCCACCAAAAAAAATGCTACAAATAAAACCACTTCACCAAATCCAGCCCAACCCAAACTTTTAAAATTTACTGCATAAGGATAAAAGAAAATAACTTCCACATCAAATAATACAAACAAAATAGCCACTAGAAAATACTTGATAGCCATAGGCGATCTTGCATCTCCATGTGTTTCAATTCCACTGGCAAAGTTTTCTAATTTATCGCTTGTATCTCTCTTAGGTCCCATCCAACTTGAAATCAAAATTATTAAGGCAACAAAGCCTCCCGCAAATAATAATTGCAATGCAATGGGTAAGTAATTAGTAGCGCTATTTGTCTCGTTGGCAGACATCCAAAACTGCAACAGAATCATAGATAAGTTTTTGGTGCCGCAAAAATACGCAAAGGATAGTTCATAAAACGAAAAACTCCCCATAAATGGGGAGTAATTTTCAATTATTTTTTACACAATAGATGTGCTTAAATAGACGTTTTAGCCTTTTTTGATTTGGGTGGTATCTACTGCTGGCTTATCAATAGGGGGAGCAGGTACGCCACCCTTAGAATTTTGCATTTTCTTGATAATATCGATGTTTTTTACAAATAAAGCCTTGGCTTGAAGCG
>JBEGKS010000074.1:0-6161 GCA_041183945.1 Bacteroidota bacterium
CGTAAGCGTATGGAATCTGCTAATGGTCGTAAAGTATTAGCAAGCCGTAGAAAGAAAGGACGCAAAAAACTAACTGTATCTAGCGAGAAAGGATTAAAGTAAATTTAATCTAGGGAATACCCCTTTCTAACTATTACAAATAAATTCAATAATTTTAAAGTCCTTCCCGTTATTCGGGAGGGACTTTTTTTATCACTTTAATTTCGCATTTTTGTCAAAGGTTTTTACATATCAGAAATCAGATAAATTAAAAAGTAGAAAACAAACACAACATTTATTTTCTACCGGCCAGGCAATTAATGTATTTCCTATAAGACTTATTTATACCATTGAACCTATTGCAACTGCATTAGAAATGGGTTCTGCTTCAAGCTTATTACAAGCAGGGGTAGGAGCGCCTAGCAGAACATTTAGAAAAGCAGTACAACGCAATAGAGTGAAAAGATTATTAAGAGAAGCCTACCGTTTAGAAAAACCTAATTTCATAAATCAGGCTGTGCTTGACCATAAGCGCGTTAATTTATTTTTTCTATACAACGATGCTAATGTGCTTACGCAAGTAGAAATTCAAGCTAAAGTAAAAGAAGCATTAGCTATACTGGTTACTAAATTGAATAAATAATTATGTTCTAATAATTACACTATAAACAATTATACTACAAAAGAAGATACATTGCCTACGCTTAAAAAAATAATAGCCTTTCCTTTTATAGTGTTGATACGTTTTTATCAATACGTAATCTCTCCATGGATGGGTGCTAGTAAATGTAGGTTCACGCCTTCTTGTTCTCATTATACCAGTGAAGCCATTCAAAAATATGGGCCCATTAAAGGTATTTATTTAGGAGCCAAAAGATTAAGTAAGTGCAGACCAGGCGGCGGTCAGGGCTATGATCCAGTGCCTTAATAACAGACATAAAAAAACCTGCAGTTTTAAGTGCAGGTTTCGGTATAAAATTACTTAGCGTATAAATGATTATAAATGCTTATAAACGCTAATACTATTATTTGGCAGCAGCAAAACGATCGGCAATGACTGACCAGTTTACTAAGTTCCAAAAAGCAGCTAAATAATCAGCTCTTCTATTTTGATATTTTAAATAGTAAGCATGCTCCCATACATCGGCGCCTAAAATAGGATGGCCTTTTACTTCAGCAACATCCATTAAAGGATTGTCTTGATTCGGTGTTGAACTTACTTCTAATTTTCCGTCTTTTACAATTAACCAAGCCCATCCACTTCCAAAACGAGTCATACCCGCGGCAGCAAATTTTTCTTTAAATGCATCAAAGCTTCCAAAAGCAGTATTGATCGCATCGGCTAATGCGCCCGATGGAGCCCCACCTGCATTAGGTGCTAAGCTTGCCCAAAAGAAACTATGGTTCCAATGACCACCACCATTATTTCTAACAGCAGGACTAATTGTGCCAGCTACTTTTACTAATTCTTCTAAACTTTTTCCTTCATTCGGAGTTCCAGCCACGGCCTTGTTTAAATTATCTACATAGGCTTGATGGTGTTTGCCATGATGTATTTGCATGGTCAAAGTATCAAAATGGGGTTCTAAGGCTTCGTGTGCATAGGGTAATGCAGGTAAGGTAAATGACATATTTTTTATTTATTGTGTTTGTAAATGAAGTTCAAAATTACAATGCTTTGCGCTGATTTAAGCTTCTTGCGGGCTTTTTTTCCTTAATTAGATAAGATTTAGCGCTAAATAAATATCTATTTCTCGTCTGCTAAACGATAGATGGTTTATTCTTGAGCGCTTCGTAAAAAATAGCTTTCCTCCGTAATCCTACAAACGGATTACTACGGAAACTATTTATTTACTGCGCTTATACAATTATAAATAATAAATACTGTTTCGAGACGAGCTTTCGAGCATGCGTAGAGTGAGTCGAGAAACAGGTATTTATTATTTCAAAACAATAGAGGCGGTAAAAGCGATTTTGTTATCGTTTGGCTTTAAAGAAAGCTTGCATTAGCCCCGCGCAGTCGTCTTGGAGAATACCACCAATAATGGTGGTGGAAGGATGAAAAGGATTTTTTTCTGTGACCCTACGATAACTATTTTTTTCATCATAGGCGCCAAATACAATATGGCCAATTTTATTCCAGTACAAAGCGCCCGCACACATTAAGCAGGGTTCTAGTGTAACATATAAAGTGGCTTCGGGTAAATATTTTTCTTGTAAGTTTTCACAGGCGCTGGTGATGGCTAAAATTTCTGCATGGGCAGTCACATCTTTTAATAATTGTACTTGGTTGTACGCCTTCGCAATTATTTTTCCATGCATGACTATAACAGCACCTACAGGTACTTCATCAACGTCAAAGGCCCTCTGTGCTTGCACGAGGGCCTGACGCATAAAATTTTCATGAATAGCTTGCACTATCTGAATTATAATTTTTGAATTCGAATATTTCTATAAGAAACTTTGTCACCATGGTCTTGCAAAGCAATATGTCCAGAGAATACTTTTGCAAAGTCGGGCGACTCTCCTTTAGAAAATTTAGATCTTCTAATAAGTTCTTTCCATCCATCATCTCCTACATGTGTACTTACCATGCTCACATCATTTAAAATAAGGTCTAATTTATTATCCTTAAATATAATATCTACTTTATTCCATTGGTCGTATGGTTTTACTACCCCTTCTTTACCTACAATTAAGTCATATAAATTACCTGCTCGATGGCTAATGATTTTTCCATCAGGATGGCCATCGTTGTCTAGCACTTGCATCTCAGGTCCTGTATGCCAAGTTTCTTTATATTTAGTTGGATCGTCTTGTACAAAAAATATAATTCCACTGTTACCATTTTTAGAAATTTTCCATTCTAATTGTAAATGAAAATCATTGAAACCTTCATTGGTTACAATATCCCCGGCCGATTTCCCAGCTTGTTTAACTGCTGGATCAAATACAATCGCCCCATCTTCTACCTTCCAAGCTTCGCCTGCTGTGGTTTTGCCAAAGCTATGCCAGCCATTCATTGTTTTTCCGTCAAATAAAGAAATCCATTGTTGTGCATTTGTTTGAGCAGCAATGAAGGGTACTAAAAAAGCAAGCAATAATTTTTTCATGCGTTTTGTTTTGATGTATATAATTCAAGTTACACTAGTTCAAAGTATTTTACTTCTTCAAAAGCAAAATATACTTTACCATTTGTTCTACATCTTCCTCTTTTAATTGAGGATGAGGAGTCATTGGTATTGCGCCCCAGTTACCACTACCGCCTTTGATAATTTTAGAAGCTAACATTTTAACGTTCTCTTCTGTGTTCTCATATTTTGCTGCTACATCTTTATAAGCAGGCCCAATATTTTTTTCACTTGTTTTATGACAAGTTAAACAATCACTGCCTGCTACTAAAGCCAAGCCTTTTTGATAATCTGGATTATCAGACAATGCGTTGCCAGTTGTTGCTGCTACTGCTGCCCCTGCCCCTGCTGCATCTTTGCCAGCCTCTGTTGATCCACCACCACATGCCATTACAATAATAGCAGTTGTTACAATAAATAAAACCTTCTTCATAGTACTTCTTTTTTTAAATGTTTAAATGCCTAAAATTTTCTTATTGAATGATTCATCTGAACCAGTACTTGCAAAATCGTCAAATGCTTTCTCGGTTACTTTAATAATATTTTTTTGAATAAAGACAGCGCCTTCAGCAGCGCCTACTTCCGGATGTTTAATAGCACATTCCCATTCCATGACTGCCCAACCTTTAAAGTTATAGGCAGCTAATTTGCTAAAAATACTTTTGAAATCTACTTGACCATCGCCCAGAGATCTAAATCTTCCAGCACGGTCTATCCAGTTTTGGTAACCACCATATACACCTTGTTTAGCAGTAGGATTAAATTCTGCATCTTTTACATGGAACATTTTAATACGCTCATGAAAAGCATCGATATAGCCTAGGTAGTCCATACACTGTAAAACAAAATGTGACGGGTCGTATAATAAACAAGCACGCTTATGTCCCTTTACTTTATCTAAAAACATTTCATAAGTAACGCCATCATGCAAGTCCTCACCCGGATGAATTTCATAACAAAGATCTACACCTACTTTATCAAATTCATTTAAAATTGGCATCCATCTTTTAGCAAGTTCTGTGAATCCTGTTTCTACTAATCCTGCAGGGCGTTGAGGCCATGGGTATACTGTATGCCATAATAATGAACCACTAAATGTAGCATGTGCATTCAATCCTAAATTTTGTGATGCCTTGGCTGCATAAATTAATTGCTGCACTGCCCACTCTGTTCTAGCTTTTGAATTGCCATGCACTTCTTTGGGAGCGAATCCATCAAACTGTGCATCATAGGCTGGGTGCACTGCAACGAGTTGTCCTTGCAAGTGCGTAGACAATTCTGTAATCTCCATTCCTGCTTTGGCAACGATACCTTTTATTTCATCTGCATAAGTTTTACTTTCTGCAGCTTTTTTTAAATCGATGCATCTTGGATCCCAACTTGGAATTTGTACTCCTTTGAAACCCAAGCCAGCTGCCCATTTACAAATACTCTCTAAAGTATTGAAGGGTGCTTCATCACCCATAAATTGAGCTAAAAAAATGGCGGGTCCTTTTATTGTTGTCATAATTCTGTTTTAAATAAAATTTTAAATAACGTAAGGTGTCCACTTTTGATCTGACTGTGAAGAAGCCACCACATTATCAATAAATGCCATACCTCTTAATCCATCTTCAATGCCTGGGAAGTCTAACATTTCTGCAGTAGGTGTTGTGCCATCTATTTTACATCCAATGGTTAAAGCAAAGTTGCGATAAATATTGGCGAAGGCTTCTAAGTATCCTTCTGGATGTCCGCCTGGCGTACGAGAGTTATGTATTGCAGTTGAAGATAAATGTGCACCATAGTTGCCACCTGCTCTTAATACTTGTGCGGGTTGTTCTAACCATTTTACATGTAAAGTATTAGGCTCATGTTGCATCCATTCTATTCCACCTTTCTCTCCGTAAACTCTAATTTTTAAATTATTCTCTTCCCCTGCGGCTACTTGCGAAGCCATTAATACTCCTTTGGCGCCGTTGTCAAATTTTAACATCACCGATCCGTCATCGTCTAATAATCTTCCTTCTACCATGGTGTTTAATTCAGCACATACATCTGTAATTTTTGCACCTGTTATATATTCTGCTAAATGGGCAGCATGGGTTCCAATATCTCCCATCACAGAACTTTTACCCGATTTTTTGGGATCGGTTCTCCAAGCAGCTTGTGCATTACCTTCTCTTTCAGATAATTTACTTAACCAACCTTGCGCATATTCTACCCAAACCTTTCTAATCTTTCCAAGCTTACCTTCTTTCACCATAGCTTTTGCATGCTTGACCATGGGGTAGCCAGAATAAGTATGTGTTAAACAAAGTGTCAATCCTGTTTCGTCTAATTTTTGTTTTAATTGCTTTGCTTCATCCATTGAAAAAGTGATGGGCTTTTCAATCACCACGTGAAAGCCATAGTCCAAGGCCATCATGGCGGGTGCAAAGTGTGCAAAGTTGGGTGTTACGATGGTTACAAAGTCGATGCGTTGGTCAGCGGGTAGGGCAGCTTCTTTTTTGATCATCTCATCAAAGGTCAAATAGGTTCTTTCTTTAGGAAGAAACAAAGCTTCTCCTGAAGCTACTGCGACCTCTGGATTAATACTTAAAGCCCCACAGCTTACTTCAATAAGTCCATCCATATTGGCGGCGAGTCTGTGAATGGCGCCTATAAAGGCATCCTTGCCTCCACCGACCATTCCCATGCGTAATTTTCTATTCATTGTAGATTGTTTTTTAGCTTACAAAATCGTTTAATTGTGTCACGATAACACTTTCAGACAGTTCTAGTAGCAATTTCCTTATTATTTTGCAAATAACCCCCTTTTTTAACTAAAAACTTTCTAAAAAATAGGAAATAAAAATTATATTTATCGAACCAATTAATCTTTACTTGCTATGTCAACCAATGTCAACAGACGTAAGCTTATCAAACAAGTTTTAACAGGGTCTGCAGCAATTGCTACTGGCGCTGTCTTACCTTCTAATATTTTAGCCGCAGTGAAAAATAAAGATGCCACGCAGCCGCTTAAAGGAAACATTCAACATTCTGCCTGCAGATGGTGCTACGACAGCATTC
>JBEGKS010000075.1:0-6095 GCA_041183945.1 Bacteroidota bacterium
TTGTGCCATGTTTTTATCCATGTACTCTTTGTTAAAAGCATGGTGCACTCTATGGTGTGAAGGTGTTACCAATATGTATTCTAGAAATCCCATTCTATTTATATAACGTGTATGGTACCAGAATTGAGCGAAAAATTGAATAGGAGTAACGGTCGCAATCACTAGGGGCGATACGCCTAATAAAGCGGCTGGAAGTAAGAAAATAGAAAATATTTTTACGAAAGAAGATATAGGTTGTCTTACTGCACAGGCTAAATCAAATTCTTCACTACTGTGGTGAACAATATGACTATTCCAGAAGAAATTTATTTTATGGTCTATACGGTGAATCCAATAATGTGAAAAGTCTAAGGATACAAAGGCAATCACATAAGTAAGCCAGGTGGTTGTAATATGGGTTAGGGCTACTCTTTCTTCAATCCATTTATAACTTAGAATGGTAAAGCTTAAACCCAATACATTCTTTGTTACCATGGTAATAGCAGAGCTTAAACTGCTAACTGTATCCATAGAATGGGTGCGTTCTTTTTTGATATACCAACCATACCATTTTTCTATAAGAATCATTGTAAAAAAAATGGGCATTACAATTAGTAAGATCTTTCCGTATTTCTCCATAAAGTGTTATTCTTAGCTATGAAGATAAGATATAATTTTGACCTTAAAAGGCGAATATATACAGCAAGTCATGTATTTTTGTGCCTGATTATAGAGAACTATTTATGCAAGAATTACCCATTGTAAGTGCGCAGAATGATACGCGAATAAAAAAACCAGATTGGCTAAGAGTAAAGCTACCTATTGGGGAAAGTTATAAGCATGTGCGTGGATTAGTGGACACTCATAAATTGCATACCATTTGTGAAAGCGGTAACTGCCCGAATATGGGAGAGTGCTGGGGCGAAGGCACGGCTACATTTATGATACTAGGTAATATTTGTACAAGAAGTTGTCAGTTTTGTGCAGTCGCTACAGGACGCCCTAAACCTGTTGAATGGGATGAGCCGCAAAGAGTAGCGGAAGCCATTTTATTAATGAAAGTAAAGCATGCAGTACTTACAAGTGTGGACAGAGATGAACTAGCAGATGGGGGTTCCATTATTTGGTACAATACCATTAAAGCCATTAAAGCACTTACACCCACTACAACATTAGAAACTTTAATTCCCGATTTTAGAGGCATTCAAGAACAAATTAATAGAATCATTGAAGCGGCTCCAGAAGTGGTAAGTCATAATATGGAAACGGTGGAAAGAATTACACAGAAAGTAAGAGTACAAGCAAAGTATAGAAGAAGTTTAGGCGTGCTAGAAACTTTGAAAAAAGGAGGTATGCGCACTAAGACCGGTATTATGTTAGGTATTGGAGAGCAGAAAGAAGAAGTCATTCAAACTATGAAAGATTTAGTTTCTGTAGGAACCGATGTGCTAACCTTGGGTCAATACTTACAACCTACCAAAAAACATTTAGCCGTACAAAGATTTGTGCATCCCGATGAATTTGCTGAACTAAGACAAATAGGCTATGAGTTTGGCTTTGATTATGTTGAAAGCGGACCCCTGGTTCGTTCTTCTTATCATTCAGAAAAGCATGTTATACAAGGCTGGGGTAGAAACAAATGGAAAGAAGAGTTACTCCCACATAAGAGCGCTAGCTCCTAAAATAGCAGCGTCCGATTCTTTCAAATGACTTACTAATATTTTAATTTTATTTTGGAACACTTCAATTAAGTTCGCTTCCATATGTTCACGCGTAGGTTTTAAAATTAAATCACCTGCCTTGGTTAAGCCTCCAAATAAAATAATAGCTTCTGGGCTAGAGAACATTACAAAGTTGGCTAAAGAAATACCTAGTATTCTACCCGTGTATTCAAATACTTCTTTCGCTACTTCATCACCTGCTGTTGCCGCTTCAAAAACCGCTTTAGAATCTATTTTATCAATTGGAATGTTTCTGAGTGTACTAGCTCTGTCTGTAGTATTTAAAATTTCAACAGCCGATGTAGCTACCCCTGTTGCAGATGCATAACTTTCTAAAGAACCTTTTTTGCCTGTACCAGGGTGCACGCGTCCATCAGGTATAATAATAGTATGACCTAATTCGCCTGCCATTCCATCGTGTCCATAAATTAATTCTCCATTGGCCACAATGCCACTTCCTACACCTGTGCCTAATGCAATTAAAATAAAATCTTTCATTCCTTTTGCAGCACCATAAGTCATTTCACCCACAGCGGCTGCATTGGCATCGTTGGTTAATTTAACTGGCAACTTAAATTTGTCTTGAATTAATTTAGCCAAAGGAATGATGCCTTTCCATGGAAGGTTAGGAGCATATTCAATAGTACCGGTATACACATTTCCATTAGGAGCACCTACACCAATTCCTTTGATACGGCCCACGCCACCCACTTTATCAATTAGGATCATTAATTTATCATGTAACTCGTCTATATAAGCATGAATATCGGCATGACCTCTGGTTGACATGGTATCAGATGATAAAACATTGCCTAAATTATCTACGATACCAAACTTGGTACCTGTTCCGCCAATATCAACGCCTGCTACAAAAGAATCCATGATCTATTTTAATTTTAAATTATTATTAATGTCCAGCTGCTACTTCAGCATCTTCATAATTAATGCCTTGCTTTTTCAAAATACCTTTTACTGAAATAGCAAATACTAAAATATAAGCAAAACAGCAAACAGGCACCCAGAAGGAGTTATGAATACCATACCCTGGCATATCTAAATGTGCAGATTGTAAATAGTCAGATAATTTTCCTTGAATAGGAGGAATAATACCACCACCTAATATCATCATAATTAAAAAGGCTGCACCTTGTGTAGTGTATTTTCCAATGCCTGCAATTGATAAAGCAAAAATACAAGGCCACATAATAGAACATGCAATACCGCCTGTTAAGAAAGCATAAATTGCAATATCCCCTTTAGTGAATACACCCACTAACATAGAGACTAAACCAATTAAACTAAAAACTAATAAAGTTTTTGCTGGTTTGTCTTGGCTAATAAAGAAGGCAACTATTTGAATGAAAATACAAACGATGTACATGTAAAGTGGAGTCATGTCGTATTGAGCAATACTATTTACACCAATTACAATACCAAATGCTACCAATGGAACAATGACTGTTAATATTTTATTCGTTTGACTTTTGAATTCAAAAGCAGAAATCGCACCTGTCCAACGACCAATCATCATACTGCCCCAATACATTGAAATATAAGGTGCAATTTTTGAAGAAGGAATACTTCCAAAATCGGCTTGTTTTAATAATTCACCTAAGTTGGAGCCAATAGCAACTTCCGCTCCAACATAAACAAATAGGGCAAGCATACCTAACACTAATTGAGGGTATTTCATCGCACCCCAACCATTTTCATTTTTCTTTGCTTGAAAGTTCGCATATAATAAACCCACTACTACTGTTGCTAAAGCGCCAAATAACCATTTTAAACGAGTGGTTTCTAATTCATGTCTACCTGCATCGGTTAAACTAGTAGGATCAATTTTATAACTATTAAAAATAGGCACGAACATAACTATTAATACACCTGTCATTATTAATAACAAGTACAATGCTTTGTTTGCGGGTTCGATTTTTTCTTCAGAAATACCTGGAGGAACTTTCTTAGAGAAATGGAACATAGCAGCAGCAGCTAAAAATAAAATACCCACCGCAGTATATAAAATAACTACCTTACTTAAACTTAAAGCAGCAATTTGATCATCGGTAATAGCAGCAGCACTTCCAAATAAAGCAAAGGCAACTACAATGGGACCAATAGAAGTTCCAAAAGAGTTAATACCACCAGCTAAATTCACACGACTAGCACCTGTAGAAGGGTCTCCTAAGGCAATGGCGAATGGTTGAGCTGCAGTTTGTTGTAAAGAAAATCCTAAGGCCACTATAAATAAACCCACCAACATACCAGTAAAAGTGTTCGCGTTTACTGCAATAATCATGGCAGCAGCTCCAATGGCTGAAAATAATAAGCCATACACAATACTTTTCTTGTAACCCCATTTACCTACTAAGTCCTTGCCTCCAAAAGCACCATAGGCAAATAAACCCAAGGCGCCTATATAATAGGCTAGGTAGAATGCGAAGTCAACTAATTGACTTTGAAATTGGTCAAGGTTGAATTTGTGTTTACAAAAGGGAATAAAGACGCTATTGCTAGACGCAATAAAACCCCAGAAAAAGAATACGACTACAAGAGTAGATAATGCACCCGTATTGGTGGCTTGTTTGGTTTGGCTCATAAGATTCGTTAGTTTAATCGTTATTGGTTGTATCGATCCCGTAAAATACTTAAAATTATAATTCAATGTGTAAAAAGGCTAAAAATCTATCTACAAATAATTAGAATTAACTGCTGAAAAACAAGGAGTTTTAAGGACAATGAAGTAAATTGAATCAAATTAAAAGTGCTCATGGTGATAGTACATGTAAGTGCAGAATGTTACCCTATGGCGAAGGCTGGAGGATTAGGGGATGTGGTAGGAGCACTACCAAAATATCAAAACAAGCAAGGCGATAAAGGGCTGGTCATAATGCCTATGTATAAAACTCCTTTTTTACAAGAAAATAATTGGGAGGTTCAGTATAAAGGGACTACGAATTTAGGCAATTGGTTTTTTGATTATACCATTATTAAAGAAAGTACAGGTAAGCTTGGATACGATTTATACCTGGTTGATATTAACGGATTACTAGACCGTCCTAAAATTTATGGCTATGCCGATGATATAGATAGGTTCATTGGATTTCAAGTAGCTGTGGTGAATTGGTTAAGTCATTGGACCGAACTTCCTTCCATTGTTCATTGTCATGATCATCAAGCGGGACTCATTCCTTTTATGATGAAGTATTGTTACGACTATCAAAAATTAGAAAAAGTAAAAACAGTTTTAAGTATTCACAATGCGCAATACCAAGGTGCCATGGGCTGGGATAAAAGTATTTTAATTCCCAGATGGGATATGAGCAAGAAAGGTTTATTAGAATGGGGAGACTGCATTAATTCTTTAGCTTCTGCTGTTAAGTGCGCAGATAAAGTCACCACAGTAAGCCCTAGTTATATGCAGCAGTTAACAATTGCTTCTAATGGGCTAGAATTATTATTTAAAAATGAAATAGCTAAATGTGTGGGCATATTAAATGGAATTGATAATGAAATTTGGGACCCGGCTAGAGATACAATGGTGCCCTTTCATTATAATAGTATTACGGTGCATGAAGGAAAGCAGAAAAATAAAAATGCACTCTGCGCAAAGTATAATTTAGATAATACTAAGCCACTTATTGTTTTTATTGGAAGATTAGTGGCAGATAAGGCCGCCGATGTATTACCTGGCGCTATTCAACATGCATTGGATAAAACCAATTGTGGCGCTAATTTTTTTATAATAGGTGCAGGAGATACAGCCACTGAATCTGCATTAAATTATTTAGTGCAATTGTATCCAGGGCAGTACAATACCTTTATTGGGTATGATGAAAAGATAGGACATGAGGCCTATGCAGCAGCCGACTTTTTATTAATGCCTTCTAGGGTAGAGCCTTGCGGATTGAATCAATTGTATGCCCTTCGTTATGGAACCATCCCCATGGTGAGAGATACGGGGGGGTTGCATGATACAGTGTTGGATATGGGAGATGCAGGTGGTTTTGGCATTAAATTTTTACATGCCAGTGAAGAAGATATTGTGTATTCTATTGAAAGAGCCATTGAAGTCTATAAAAATAATAAGCAAATGAAGGCAATGATTCAAATAGCCATGCAAATGGATCATAGTTGGGAATCGGTCATTGCTGCTTATAAAAAAGTATATCAATCAATTGCATAAATCAATTATAAACTATTAAATTTTAGTTATGGCAATGTTCGCAAAAGAAACAGTTTCTATTATATTAGGAGGTGGTGCTGGTTCCAGACTATATCCACTTACAGCAAGCAGATCTAAACCTGCAGTACCCATTGGAGGAAAGTATCGCTTAGTAGATATTCCTATTAGCAATTGTATCAATAGTAATTTGAATAGAATATTTGTGTTAACAC
>JBEGKS010000076.1:0-6082 GCA_041183945.1 Bacteroidota bacterium
ATTGTTAATGAAGAAAAATTACCATTAGTAGAAGATGGCCAAAGAATAGGATCCCCTATAGCAAGGCCTTCTAAAATTTTATGTATAGGCTTGAACTATGCAAAGCATGCAAAGGAAACTGGAGCTGCTATTCCAACAGAACCTATACTGTTTATGAAGTCTACTACTTCTTTAACTGGCCCATTCGATAATATAATCATTCCTAAAAATTCAGAAAAAACAGATTGGGAAGTAGAATTAGGTGTAGTGATTAGCAAAAAAGCAAGTTATGTAAGCGAAGAAGAAGCTATGGATTATGTGGCAGGTTATGTTTTACATAATGATGTAAGCGAACGCGCCTTTCAATTAGAAAGAGGTGGCACTTGGGACAAAGGAAAGGGATGTGATAGTTTTGCACCACTAGGCCCATGGTTAGTTACTAAAGATGAAATACAAAATCCGCATAGGTTAAGATTATGGTTAAGTTTAAATGGGAAAATGATGCAGGACAGTAATACAGATGATTTAATTTTTAATATACCACAACTTATTTCTTATAGCAGTCAATTTATGACCTTACTACCTGGAGATGTCATTAGCACGGGAACCCCTGCTGGTGTAGGTCTTGGCTTTAGTCCTAATATTTATTTAAAACCAGGAGATGTAGTTGAATTAGGTATTGATGGTTTAGGCAGCAGTAAGCAAACTGTAGTTGCCTATCAAAAATAAAACTATTTCAAAAATGAAAATCATTGATACACATCAGCATTTTTGGAATTACGATTCCAAAACACATGATTGGATTAATGAAGACATGAAGGTTCTTCGTAAAGATTTTCTCCCTGCAGATTTAGCGCCTATATTAAAAGAAAATAATATCGAAGGATGCATTGCAGTGCAAGCAGATCAAACAGATGCAGAAACACAAATTTTAATTAGAGAAGCCAACCAGAATCCTTTTATAAAAGGCGTGGTGGGTTGGATTAATTTAAAAGATGAGGAAATTGAAGAGAAATTAGAAGAATACTCTAATGAAACTACCCTAAAAGGCTTTAGACATATTATACAAGCAGAACCAAAAGGTTTTATGTTGGATGCTTCTTTTCAAAAAGGTTTATCTGCACTTGCAAAATATAATTATACTTATGACTTACTTATATATGAAACTCAATTAGCAGAAGCTAATACACTCATAAAAAAATTACCAGAACTACCCATTGTAATTGATCATATTGCCAAGCCCAATATAAAAAAAGGAGAAAGCGAAAATTGGAAAAAAGAAATAAAAGCAATGGCTCAATACCCGAATGTATATTGTAAAATAAGTGGAATGGCCACCGAAGCCCACTGGAATACCTGGACAATGGATACACTAAAACCTTATATAGATAATGTAGTAGAGGCTTTCGGGACTGAAAGAATTATGTTTGGAAGCGACTGGCCTGTATGCTTAGTAGCCAGTTCCTACGAAAAATGGTTAAAGGGTTTACAAAATTATTTCAATACTTTTAGCATTAACGAACAAGAAGATTTTTTTGCAAACAATGCAATTAAATTTTATAAACTTTAAATTATGGACTTAGCATTAGAAGGTAAAATAATTATAGTCTCGGGCGGTGCAAGAGGCATTGGCGAGGGTATCACTAATTTATTGGCAGCCGAAGGTGCCATTCCTGTTATTATAGGAAGAAGTGAAGAAGATAATATAGCGCTGGTGAAAGCTATTCAAATGCAAGGGTATCAAGCCGATCATTTGGTGGCAGAATTAACAGAACCTGCAGCATGTGAAAATGCAATCAATAAAATTGTTGCTAAGTTTGGAAAAATAGATGGTCTTGTAAATAATGCTGGAGAGAACGATAGTATAGGTTTAGAAAATGGCAACTATGAATTATTTATGAAAAGTTTACATAAAAACTTAGTACACTATTATTTATTAGCACATCATGTACTACCCTATTTAAAAAAATCAAAAGGTAGTATAGTAAATATTAATTCAAAAACAGCAGAAACTGGGCAAGGGGGTACTTCTGCTTATGCAGCTGCTAACGGAGGACGAAATGCACTCACCAGAGAATGGGCAGTAGAATTATTACCCTATGGTATTCGTGTAAATGCAGTGGTTGTTGCTGAATGCTTTACTCCGCTTTATGAAAAATGGTTACAGGCCCTGCCTAATCCGGAAGAAAAGCTAAAATCCATCAAATCAAAAATTCCTTTAGGTCAAAGGTTTACTACCAAAGAAGAAATTGCTAATACCGTGGCCTTTCTGTTATCTGAAAAATCCAGTCATACTACTGGACAACTTATTCATGTAGATGGAGGTTATGTTCATTTAGATAGAGCCTTGTAATTAAAAATTAAATTGTAGTTTCGGTTTAATTTAGCAGGAAATTTATGCAAAAAAAAGTATTAGTAAGCGGTTGTTTTGATTTATTACATAGCGGTCATGTTGCATTTTTAAAGAGTGCTGCTAGTTATGGCGATTTATACGTTTGTATAGGATCCGATAAAACGGTGTATGAACTAAAAGGAAGATACCCTGTTATTACCCAAGACGAAAGAAAGTACATGATAGAGTCGCTTGCTTGCGTGAAAGAATGTAAAATTAATAAGGGAAGTGGACTGCTCGATTTTTTAAGCGAAATTGAAGAAATTCAACCATCCGTTTTTGTGGTGAATGAAGATGGTAATACGCCTAGTAAAATTGAATTATGCAAAACAAAAAATATTGAGCTTATTGTACTTGATAGAGTGCCGAGTGAGGGACTTCCTGCAAGGTCTACCACTAGTTTAAGAACCAATTCAATTATTCCTTTTCGAATAGATTTAGCAGGAGGATGGCTAGATCAACCTTATGTAAATAAATTACATGCAGGGCCTGTTATTACTGTATCTATTGAGCCTACTATTGAATTTAATAATAGAAGTGGTATGGCAAGTAGTACAAGAAATAAGGCCATTGAATTATGGAAAGCACAATTACCAGAAGGAGATCCTTTACAATTAAGTAAGGTTTTATTTAGTTATGAAAACCCTCCTGGTACAAAAGATGTAGCAGGCTCTCAAGATGCATTAGGTATTGTAATGCCATGTTTAAATTATTATCATTATGCTCAAGATAGTTATTGGCCATCTGAAATAAAATCTATCGATGATGAATCTATATTAAGTTGGTTGGAAAATCATCTTTATTTAATTCCACTCGATCCACGAAATAGTAATTATGATGTGTTAGCTAATACTAGTATTACCGAAGATGGTGCAAAAAAATTAGCAGATGCTGCTAATAATTGCTGGAATTCAATATTAAAAAAAGACTTACGCGCTTTTGGAACAGCCTTTCTAGCATCCTTCCATGCACAAATTGCTATGTTCCCCAATATGCTTGATGAAAGCATAAAACCTATCATTGATAAATACGCTTCAAAAAGTATTGGCTATAAATTATCAGGTGCTGGTGGTGGTGGCTACTTAATATTGATAGCTGAAAAAGAGATTGAAAACGCCATTCAAATTAAGATTAGACGTAAAAACCTAATGTAAGGGCCTTATAATTACCTTTCCAAAACCCCTTCAAATTGCACATTTTGGGGCAAAAAAGCCTAAAATCACTAAAAAAAGACCAAAAAATGGCAAATAATTGCCAAAATCAATAAAATTGGTTGTACTTTTATATTAGTTGCATAACTAACTATATGTCAAACAACCAATTCAAAAGAGGAGAGCTTTACAGTGTTGTAAATGGTATGGCTACTACCGCTGTCGCAAGACGATTACAAAAGAATTTTAGAAACGCAGGACTTGATATTACTATTGAGCAGTGGTCCATACTTTATCATTTATGGAAAGAAGATGGATTAAGTCAACTCGAATTAGGCAATAGAACTTTTAGAGATAAAGCAAGTACTACCCGACTCATTGATAATTTAGAAAAACAAGAATTAGTAGTGCGTGTAGCAAGCAAAGAAGATAGAAGAATAAATTTAGTCTACTTAACAGATATTGCTAAACCCTTGCAACAAATTACTTACGAGTTAGCGAATCAAACAATGAATGAAGCATTACTAGATATTTCAAAAGAAGAGATTGATATAGTGAAAAATGTTTTTCAAAGAGTGTATGATAATTTAATCAACAAAGATTTACTCTAAAAGATTGACACTAAAAGATTAAGTGAAAAAGAAAAATTCAAAATAAATTAACAAAGAACTTTAAAATAAATTTTATGGAAGCAACTAAAACAGTAATTAAAGGAGGAGAATGGATCATCAAAGAAGTAAAAGCCGATGATATTTATATTCCCGAGCAATTTAATGAAGAACAAAAGATGGTGCTTGATATGTGTAATCAATTTGTAGAAACAGAAGTATTACCCGTAATGGATAGAGTAGATAAATTAGAGCCAGGCTTAATGCCTAACCTACTTGAAAAAGCAGGCCACCAGGGCTTATTAGGTATTACCGTGCCTGAAGCCTATGGCGGATCTGGTAAAGATTTTGTGACCTCTGTTATTGTTGCAGAATATTTAGGCGGTGGTTATTCTTTCTCTGTTGCTAACGCTGCACATGCAGGTATTGGAACCTTACCCATTTTATATTTTGGTACAGAAGCGCAGAAACAAAAATATGTAACTAAGCTAGCTACCGGAGAATACAAAGGTTCTTATGGTTTAACTGAACCGAATAGCGGTTCCGACGCCTTAAGTGCAAAGACAACAGCTACATTAACTGCCGATGGAAAACATTATCTTATCAATGGACAAAAATGTTGGATTACCAATGGTGGATTTGCCGATGTATATACTGTGTTTGCTAAAATAGATGGAGAACAGTTTACCGCATTCATTATTGAAAGAGGCACGGAAGGATTTACACAAGGACCAGAAGAACATAAGATGGGTATTAAGGGATCTTCTACTGTGCAATTGTATTTTCAAGATTGTAAAGTACCCGTTGAAAATATCTTAGGGGAAATTGGCAAAGGACATATCATTGCTTTTAATATTTTAAATATTGGAAGGTTGAAATTAGGCGCTGCCACTATTGGTGGTGCTAGAAGAGCATTAACGCAAACTGTTCAGTATGCAAAAACAAGAGAGCAGTTTAAATTACCTATTGTAAAGTTTGGCGCCATTCGTCATAAGTTAGCTGAAATGGCTATTCGTTTATGGGTAGGCGAAAGTGCACTATATAGAGTATCTAATAATATAGATGAGCAAGAACAATTATTACTTGCTGCTGGTAAAACTTTATCAGAATCACTTTTAGGCGCTGCGGAAGAATATGCTATTGAGTGTGCTATTTTAAAAGTGTTTGGTTCTGAGGTTTTAGATTATGTAGTAGATGAAGGTGTTCAAGTTCATGGAGGAAATGGTTATAGCGATGAATATGCTATTTCAAAAGCTTATAGAGATAGTCGTATAAATAGAATTTACGAAGGAACCAATGAAATCAATAGACTCTTAACAGTGGACATGGTTTTAAAACGTGCCATGAAAGGTAAATTAGATTTAATGGGCCCTGCCATGGAAGTACAAAAAGAATTAATGAGTGTACCCGATTTTAGTGGTGCAGAAGATGGACCATTTGCTAAAGAAAAACAAGCCATTGCTAATTTTAAGAAATGTATTTTAATGGTGGCAGGTGCAGCAGTACAAAAATTAATGATGACACTGAATAAAGAGCAAGAGATACTTATGAATATTGCCGATATGTCTATTATTACTTTTCATGCAGAGTCGGCTTTATTAAGAGTAGAAAAATTAGTAGCTATGCATGGTGAAGCTGCTGTTGCAGTGCAAGCCGATATTGCCCGCACTTATATTTATGATGCAGCCGATGCTATTAATAAAGCAGGTAAAGATGCACTAAATAGTTTTGCAGAAGGAGATGAACTACGCATGATGAATATTGGTCTTAAGCGATTCACTAAAGTAGATTCATTTAATAGCAAAGAAGCCCGCAGAAGAATTTGCGCTCAATTAGTAGCAGATGATGGGTATAAACTTTAAGCTTTATACCCTAACTTCTCGGGGGTAATTGGTAAGTCTCTTACTCTTTTACCTGTTGCATTATATACTGCATTACTAACTGCTGCTGCA
>JBEGKS010000077.1:0-10351 GCA_041183945.1 Bacteroidota bacterium
CTGGAAAGCAACTAAAGAAATAGATGCCAAAGGTTTAGTGGTGGCCCCCGGATTCATTGACGTTCATGCACATATTGAAGGAGGCGAATCAAGAAACCCATTGGCCACTAATTTTATTTACGATGGAGTGACCACCGTTATTACTGGTAACTGCGGAGGTTCTGCGGAAAATTTAAAAAATTATTTTAATACCATTGACTCCATAGGCACTTCTATTAATGTAGCATCCCTTATTGGACATAATACCATTAGAAAGCAAGCCATGGGTACAGCCAATAGAAATGCTACTGCAGCTGAAATGCAAAACATGGAAAAATTAGCAGCACAGGCAATGCAAGATGGTGCAGTAGGTATGTCTACTGGACTTATTTATATTCCTGGAACCTATGCGCCAACAGAAGAAATTGTTGCTCTTGCAAAAGTAATTAGTGAAAATGGTGGCGTATACTCTTCTCATATAAGATATGAAGAAGATAGGGTGCTAGATGCAATCAATGAAGCCATTCAAGTTGGACGCGATGCACATATACCTGTAGAAATTTCACATTTTAAAGTAAGTGGTCAAAACAATTGGGGAAGAAGTAAAGAAACTATTCCACTGGTAATGAATGCAAGAAAAGAAGGCATAGATGTTACCATTGACCAATACCCATACACAGCAAGTAGTACACAGCTAAGTGTGTTATTACCAGACTGGGTTTTATCCGATGGACAAGACTCTATTATGGCCCGATTAAAAAACCCTGAGATTAGAAAAAGAGTGGCTGAACATAGTATTGGTATTATTAAAAAAAGAGGTTTAAAACATTTTAGCTATGCAGTCGTAGCAAGTTATAGAGCCGACACAAGTTTCAATGGCAAAAGTATTGAAGAAATAAATTTATTATTAGGTAATAAACATAATCAAAAAGCAGAAGCGGAAACCATTATTCAAATGATTGAAAAAGGCGGCGCACAAATGGTTTACCATGGTATGGGCGACAATGATGTAGTGGCTATTATGAAATATCCTTTTAACATGATTGCCAGTGATGCAGGCATTGCTGTTATGGGTCTTGGTAAGCCACATCCTAGAGCCTATGGGACCAATGCAAGAGTATTGGGAAAATATGTAAGAGAGATGGGAGTGATTAGTTTAGAGGATGCCATTAGAAGAATGAGTTCTTTACCTGCAGAAAAATTTAATATAAAAAATAGAGGTCTAATTAAAGAAGATTATATAGCAGACATTGTCATTTTTGATGAAAATGAAGTGGCTGATATGGCGAATTATACCGAACCACATCAGTATGCAAAAGGGTTTAAGTACATTTGGGTGAATGGTGCATTAACGATTAACGAAGGTGTGCATAATGGAACAAGAAAAGGAATGGCTATAAGAAATAAAAATTAACTTAATTAAAAAATAACTAAGTAATTCGAAAATTTATTTAGTAATATAAATTCTATATATGAAAATTGTTTTAAAATTCTTGCGCATTTTTAGCATGCTAGTTTGCTCCATTATAGTAAATAATAATCTTCATGCACAAAATTTAACAATCGATATAAGCAACCCAGGACAGGGCCCAAGTGCAGGTATGGTAAGGGTTACCAACGTTTCAGCTATTGGAGATAAAAAAGCAGCAAGTTTAACTTATGAGGATGTAGAGGGTACTCCTTTTTGGGATGAACATTGGAATAGCGCTGTATTATATTTTAAATCGGGTGCTATGTATAAATTGCCTAAGGCTAAATTAAATTTATATACATCGGAAGTGCATTATGAAAATGAAAATGGCAGTGAGTTGGTGGCCGAAACAAATTTGATAGATAAAATTGCATTTTTAGATAGTAAGGATGCTACTAAAATTTTAGCCGTATTTGCTGTGCTACCCGATTACATTGATAATAAACCTGCAGGATTTTACCGCGTCTTTAACAATGGAGCCTATCAATTAATTCTATTACAAAAAAATTTAGTAAAAGTAAGTCCCTTTGACCCTTTGCTTGGAAAAAATATAACAAGCTTTTTTAAAAAAACGTATTATGGCATTTATAATAATGGAAAAACCATTCCTTTGAAAGGCTTAGATAAAAATAGTTTTTTAGAGGCTATCCCCTTTAATGCAAGCATACAGCCTTGGATTAAAAACACAAAAAATAAATTAAAATCAGAAGAAGATTTTATTGCGCTGCTTAATTATTACAATAGTTTAGAGACAGCAAAATAATTTTAGTTTTCATGTTATCTAGTATATTAATGTAAAACTAGTTTGTACTTAGTACTGTTTAACCTTCAATTAATTTAGCAATGCTAAAGGCAGCTGCTGCAGCTATAGCCCCTGTCATCATTACTTTCACCCCACCCCACCAAGGGTTTACGCCTGTCATCTTGCTTTTAAAAAATCCAAAAATATATAAACAGGCCAAGGTAATGGCTGCGGAAATTTTTAAACCCTCAAGGGCATCAGTTACAAAAAAATAGGGAGTTAAAGGAACCAGTCCTCCTACGATATAACTGCTACCAATATTAAAAGCACTTTTTCTAGCTCTTTTAGGATCGGGCTCTTCTAAACCTAATTCATGTTTCATCATAAATTCTACCCAACGCTTATCATCCTTAATAATTTCTTGGGTGGCTTCCTCAGCAGTACTTGGACTCAAGCCCCATTCTAAAAAAACTTTACGTACTTCTTCTATCTCTACCTCTCTTTTATGCTCTAATTCCCAATATTCATTTTTTAATTCACTAGCATAATGGTCTTGTTCTGTTTTACCTGCTAAAAAGCCTCCCAGTCCCATGGCTATGGAGCCTGCTGCAATTTCCGCAATACCTGCAATCCAAATAAGGTTTACATTTCCTTGAACAGCTCCGCTCAAACCTGCGGCCAAGGCAAAGGGGACCGTGAGTCCGTCACTCATTCCAATAACTATGTCAGTAAGCATATCGCTGCTTTTTAAATGTTCTTCTAGGTGTAAATGCGTTTCATTCATAAAAGCAATTTTAAGTAATTGGATTGTACCAAATTTAAGCAAAAAAGAATAAATTTAGCTAAGCAAAATGATGCATTCATAAAGAGATGAGTTATATCATTTTTTATTTTTTACTTTAATAACAAATTATGAAAACACCGGAAAAAAATAGCCGTCGTCGATTTTTAAAAAACTCAGCTGCTGTGGTAGCGGGTTTTTCAATTGTACCAAGACAGGTGCTAGGCAGAGGATTTTTAGCACCAAGTGATCAACTCACCAAAGGAATCATTGGACTGGGCGGTATGGGTAGAGGCCATATTCCTTATGCAGGCACACGTGTTGTAGCCATTTGTGATGTAGATAAAAAACATTTAGCATCGGCTGCAGAACTAGTAGGAGGCAATGTAAAAACTTTTCATGACCATAGAGAATTAATTGCACTACCTGAAGTAGATATTGTGCATATAGCCACCCCTCCTCATTGGCATGGTATTATGGCCATTGAAGCTGCTAAAGCAGGTAAAGATATTTGGTGTGAAAAGCCAATGACAAGAACCATTGGCGAAGATATTTGGTGTGAAAAGCCAATGACAAGAACCATTGGCGAAGGAAAGCGAGTGGTAGAAGCCGTTCAGCAGTATAAAAGAATGTTTCGTTTAAATACATGGTTCCGTTTTGAAGATAATTTTTATGGAATGAATTCAACTGTGAAACCCATAAAGAAATTAGTAGAATCTGGTTTATTAGGTTGGCCACTAACCGTTACTGTTAGTAAAACCACAGGATTTGATTGGAAATTTTATTGGGTAGGAAAAACAAAATTAGAAACACAACCTGTACCAGAAGAATTAGATTATGAAAGATGGTTGGGCCCTGCACCTTTTAAACCTTATAATGAACATAGAGTACACCAAACATTTAGAGGCTATTGGGATTATGATGGAGGTGGCTTAGGAGATATGGGACAACATTATATCGATCCTATTCAATACTTCCTTGACAAAGACGAAACTAGTCCTGTCTCTGTAGAAGTAGATGCAGAACAACAACATCCTGATGCTTGTGGTACCTTTAGAAAATTAACTTTCACTTATGAAGATGGATGTAAAATAATTTTAGATGGAGAGGCCAAGGATCCAGATGCAGCCTATATTGAGGGGCCTAAAGGAAAACTTTTTAAAGGCTTTGTGTCTGATATTCCGAATTTGAAAGAAAAATTAGCCATGCTTCCAGACCCTGCACCTCAAGTCACTGATTTTTTAGAATCGGTAAGAGATAGAACACCTTTCGCCTTAAATGAATCCAATGGATTTAGATCTTGTACCATTATTAATATGGGTAAAATAGCCTTGCAATTAGGAAGAAACTTAAAGTTTAATCCAGTTACCCAACCTTGCAATTAGGAAGAAACTTAAAGTTTAATCCAGTTACCCAAGAGTTTATTAATGATGAGCAGGCCAATAGATTAATTAACCCAGCGATGCGTTCTCCATGGACCATTTAATCATTCAAAAAAAATTATTTACAATGAAAAATAAAATTTCTTATTTACTTATCTTCTTGTTTTGCGCTACACAGCTTTTTGCACAAGTAGAGTCTGTAAAAAATACCATCAATAGCTTTCCTTATCAGCGCCCTTCTGAAGTGGAGACCGCTATTACTTCTATGCATACTTGGGGAAATAGCCAATGGAAAGAATTAGTACACTTATTAGATAACGATTCTTTAAAATTAAAACCCACTTATGCTTTAAATGCTTATGTGAATGATGCAAGTTTAAATGCAACCTTAAAACAACAGCTTACTGAAAATTTAGTGACAGTATATGGTTCTGCTAAAACTTTTTATGCGCGTGAATTTATTATTAAACAACTAAGTTTATTAGGTGATGATGCAGCAGTAAAATTACTTAGTAGTTTATTAAAAAATGAAACCTTTGGAGGTAATGCAGCAAGGGCTTTAGCAAGTATTCATTCTACCGCTTCTAAACAAGCATTAACCAAGGCACTAAAATCGGCATCTGGAGAAAATGCAAAACATATACAAGCTGCCTTAGATAATTTCAATTTTAAATTACCAGCAATAAAAATAGCTAGCACTGAAAAACAAGCCGCTAGCACCGATGCACAAAAATTATTAGACTTACAAGATAGAATGGAAAAGGCAAGTACCCGATTAGAAAAAAGAAATGTACTACATGAGGCATCTCTTATTCCAGGTTTTGCAAGTTTTATGTTGGTGAGTAAATCATTAAACGATGAAACTATTAATAAAGAAGCTGCTATCGTTCTAGCTCGTTTAGCCTTAGCTGATAACAATATCAGAGGGCCAGAAGTAAGGGCTAGCTTGGAAAAGGCAATGGGCCTTATTCGTGGAAACTTTTACCCTAGTCATGGTTTAGGCCCAAGCGCTTCTATGTCTGATATAGTGGGCGTGGATAGTCCTTTATTAATAAATAAGCTTAATGAACATCTCATCAAATTACCTTATGACAATGGTTTTGTAAGTTTATTCAATGGCAAAGACTTAACAGGTTGGAAAGGTTTAGTTATGAACCCAATTGCAAGGGCTAAGATGACTGACTCTGCTTTAAAAGCTGCAGAACAAAAAGCCAATGAAAAAATGAAAAATGATTGGATCGCAAAGGATGGTCTTTTAGTATTTACAGGACATGGCGATAACCTAGCTACAGAAAAAAAATATGGCGATTTTGAAATGTATGTAGATTGGAAAATTACCGAGAAAGGCGATGCAGGTATTTATTTAAGAGGAAGTCCACAAGTTCAAATATGGGATACAAGCAGAAGAGAAGTAGGCGCACAAGTAGGTTCTGGGGGGTTATACAACAATATAAAAAATCAGAGCAAACCCTTGGTAGTAGCCGATAACAAAATTGGACAGTGGAATACTTTTCATATTATTATGAAGGGGCCACAAGTAACGGTTTATTTAAATGGTGTGCTGGTAACCGATGATGTGACTTTAGAAAATTTTTGGGATCGCAAATCACCCATTTTTTCTAAGGAGCAAATTGAATTACAAGCGCATGGTACCTATGTAGCTTATCGTAATATTTATATAAGAGAAATTCCTTCTAATGAAATATCAAGTTTAACAGAAGAAGAAAAAAACCAAGGCTTTGTTTCTTTATTTGATGGCACTAACTTAGATAGCTGGACAGGTAATACTTCAGGGTATTTAATAGAAGAGGGTGCAGTAGTAGTGCATCCTGATAAAGCGGGCGGAGGTGGAGGAGGTAATTTATATACAAAGGAGGAGTTCGCTGATTTTATTTATAGATTCGATTTTCAATTAACACCAGGTGCTAATAATGGTATTGGCGTGCATGCTCCCTTAGAAGGTGATGCTGCCTATGTTGGTATGGAAATTCAAGTATTAGATACTGAAGCAGATAAATATAAAAATCCGCCCATAATGCCCTATCAAACCCATGGCTCTTTATATGGTGTAATTCCTGCTAAAAGAGGTTTTTTAAAGCCTACTGGGGAGTGGAATCAAGAAGAAATTATGGTAAAAGGAACACAGATTAAAGTAACCTTAAATGGTACTGTTATAACAGAGGGCGATTATGCAGAAGCTTCTAAAAACGGTACTATGGACCATAAAGAACATCCGGGCTTATTGAGAACCACTGGTCATATTGGTTTTTTAGGCCATGGCGATGTACTAAGATTTAAAAATATGCGTATTAAGGTATTAGTGGAAGATAAGAAAGGCAAGAAAAAGAAGAAATAGTAAAAATAAACGACAAGGCTTAAATTTCAAAAGCCTTATAAGAAACATAAAGCCCCGAAGATATTTAGGGCTTTTAAAAAATCATTAGAGGTATTTAATATAAGGCTTATATTCTTAAAGCCTTATATTAAACAAAAAGCCCCCCGATATATCGGAGGGCTTTTTTTATAGCTATTACTAGCTAAAGAAATTATAAAACTGATTAGTTAAATAAGTATCTAACTCCAATTTGTAACTGCCAACGAGAAGCAATAGTTGAAGATGGAGTATAAGGTCTTGTTTGAGGTTGTTGCTTAGTTTGATCTAAGAAAGGAAACCTGTAGATAGGTGTTTTACCGTCTGTATCAATACCTGTTAATGTTAAAGGAGCAGTTGTTGTTGGTATATAGAACACACCCCAATCTTTATTTAACAAGTTAGTTAAGTTGTAAATATCTGCTGTTAAACGAATCGTGTGTTTGTTTTTACCAGAAGTAAATCTAATATCTTGTGTAAAGTTTAAATCTAATTTATGGGTCCAAGGTAATACGTATGCATTTCTTTCAGCAAATTCACCTCTATGTTTAGATAAATAAGGGTTGTTTGAAATGAAAGTATTTAATTGGTTCCATAAGGTTGTTTGATCTCTCTTATCAGGATAAGCAACGCCGTTTACAGTTACTGTACTAGAATTCACTAATTTAATTTGAGAAGGATCTTTAGGTATAAACATTAAGTCATTATAGGTAATACCATCGTTGTTAACGTCACCACTTACATAATAAGATGTAGCATAGTTAGGAGCGCCTTCATATACTAAACCAACAGATGATAATAAGTTTTTAGAAAACTCTTTCTTATAAATCATACTTGCGATAATTCTATGTGGCAAATAGTTATTAGATAAACCTGCTACGAATTCATTAGGATTGTCATGTGTTGTTTTAGAACCCCACATTGTTTGTGCAGTAGAACCAGTCACCGCCGCATCATAAGCAACTTGTCTTGTATAAGCTGCAGTAGCTATAAAGTTTTTAGTTACTTTTTGAATTTGTAAAGTTCCTGTAGCAGCATAACCCGCATTTGAATTAGTCATGTAAATAGCATTACCAATTGATGGATTATTTGCACTTGCCTTAACAGTACCTCCCATTTGTGAACCACCATAAGGATAAGATGATTGATAAGGGAATCTCCAACGTCCATCAGATAAACGCACTAAACCAGTTGAAGGAAGTGCAATGTTTTGGAATACAGAAGCATTTAATTGCTTAGTATAAGAACCTTCTGCAGTTACTGTCCAACCATTACCTAATTTTTTATCTGCCGCTAAAGTAGATTTGAATACTTGAGGGAATTTATAGTTAGGATCGGTTACGTTAATTGAGTAAGAGCTAGATAAACCAGCAGTTGCTTGCGGACGGTTCGCATTAATATCTGGAGAGAAATTATAAGTTGTTCCGTTGGCAATACTTCCAAATAAAGCCATACCTGAGTTAGAAGCTTGGTTAGAAAGCCATACAAAAGGAGGAGCACCTTGGAATAAACCAGCACCACCACGAATTTGTAATGTTTGGTCGCCGTATACATCATAGTTAAATCCAATTCTTGGAGAAACTTGAATAGCTGTACTTGGTTGTGAACCTGTATTCGCATGAATACCTTGGTAGAACTTTGTTAAAGTATCTACTACTGGGTTATACAAGAAAGTATTGTAGAAATTCGTATAGTCAGCTCTTACACCATAAGTAATGGTTAACTTATCTGTAGCTCTGTATTTATCTTGAATGAAGAAACCAGCTTCAAAATCCTTAGGACCTACTAATGGAAAAGCACCACCGCCTAATGTATAAGATAAGTTATACAATCCAGCAGGTTTTGTTCCAGCAGCAGCTGCATAGAAATCGGCTAAGCTATTGAAACGGTATGTTCCAGAATAGTTAGGAGAGAAACCATTTAAATATTTTTTATAAGAAGATTGTACTCCAGCTGTAATCTCGTGGTTACCTGCATATAGAGATAAGATATCATTGAATTGGAATACATCTGTATTTAATTTGTTGCCATAAGTATATAACTCATATCCAAAAGAAGTAAAAGGCTTACTACTTGTAATAGTTCCTGAACCATCTAAGATATCCACCATTGGAAATTCTTTTTCAGATAATGCATTTCTGAAATCTCTTAAAGCAGAATAACCAATTTGTAATTTATTGCTCATTCTATTAGAGAACTTCGTGTTCAACTCAGCAATAAAAATATTCGCGTTATTATTAATTTGATAACCTGCACCATAGAAAGGAAGTGCAGTTGCATCTGCTTGTCTACGACCAACAGAACCACTATTAGAAGGTGGTTGATCACTAGAAGATTTTAAATAACTATACTTTAAACTGAAAGTGTTGTTCTCGTCAATGTTCCAGTCAATCTTAGCAGTTAAACGCTTAGATTTAGAGGCATAAGAATAATTTTGGTAAGCACCTGGATCGTAATTGTATTTTGATTTTAAGAAAGCAGCTAAAGCATCTAAGTCTGCAGCGTTCGCAGCAGAGATAGTAGTACCGTTAGCAGGAGAAGAAGAAGTAGAAGCAGTCCATGTATGCGCAGGAGCAGTTCTTTCTTCTTGTTCTGCATTGACAAAATAGAATAATTTATTTTTAATTAAAGCACCGCCTACTGTGAAGCCTTTTAAATCATAATTGAAATCTTGCTTAGGAACCTTAATAGTATAAGGAGCAGCATTTACTTCATATCCTTGCCAATCTTTACTCTTCATGTATTGATAAACCGATCCAGTTGCAGTGTTCGCACCTGAACGAGATACAGAGTTTACGTTACCTCCAACGAAACCTCCTTGACGAACGTCAAACGGAGAAATGTTTACTTGAATTTGCTCAATCGCGTCTAATGAGACAGCTACTTGACCTGTTTGGCCGCCGATATCACCAGATAATCCGAATGAGTTATTAAAGTTAGCACCATCAATAGTGATATTGTTCAATTGAGAACTTTGACCACCGAAAGACATACCGTTATAGGTAGGTGTTAATTTAATGATGTCTTTATAAGAACGAGAAATAGTAGGCAAACTTGTGATTTGATTTCTATTAAAGTTGTCTTGAGAACCAGTTCTAGAGTTAGAAAAAACTTTATCTTGACTAGAAGCTTTAACCACTACTTCTTGTAAATTATTAGAAGCTTCTACTAATTTAAAGTTGGCTTTGTATGCTTGACCTAATAACAAGGTAACATCGTTTTGTTGGTCCTTTTTGAAGCCTACATAAGAAACTTCAACTAAGTAAGGGCCTCCAATTTTTAAGTTGGTTAAATTGTATCTACCATCGTTACGAGTAGTAGTTACATATTTAGTACCTGTTGGTTGGTGGATGGCTGTAACTGTAACGCCAGCAAATCCAGCTGCACCATTTGTAACCGTACCTTGAATTTCAGCTGTTGTCTCTTGTGCGTTAACTTTAATAATAGATATTAAAATTACCAACATTAGAGATAAAGCTTGTTTTAAAACATTTTTCATTTTTATGATATTATTTATGGACACAAAATTAAACTAAAACTTGCGAATTACGAACAGTTGTCATTAACATTCCATTAACGAAAATCAAGGTTTTTCCGTTATTCAAAAAAGGGTTAAGTCTTAGAA
>JBEGKS010000078.1:0-6049 GCA_041183945.1 Bacteroidota bacterium
GGATTACACGGTGTGGGTGTGAGTTGCGTGAACGCCTTAAGTACTAAATTACTAGTGACCGTAGAAAGAGAAGGAAAAATATTTGAACAAGAATATTCTATTGGTGTTCCTAAATATGCCGTTAGAGAAGCGGGTACTAGCGATAAAACAGGAACACGTGTTCACTTCTGGCCTGACTTAACCATCTTTCAAGAGTCGGTGTATAAAAGAGAAATTTTAGAAAGTCGTTTACGCGAACTTTCTTATTTGAATAAAAGAATTAGCATTACCATTACCGATTTAAGAGAGAAAGACGAGACTGGAAATTTCTATACAAAGAATTTTTATAGCGAAGGGGGCATTGTGGAGTTTGTTCAAATGCTAGATAAAAACGGAAATAGAAATCCGATTATTTCTCAACCCTTATATGTAGAAGGATTAGACGAGGCTTCCAATGTAATGGTAGAAGTAGCTTTAACCTACAACGACGATTTTAAAGAAAACATTTTCTCATACGTAAACAATATCAATACCATTGAAGGAGGTACGCATGTAACGGGTTTTAGAACTGCGCTCACGCGTGTATTCAAAAGCTATGGTGATAAAGAAGGTTTATTTGAAAGAGCTAAAGTAACTGTTGAAGGAGATGATTTCAGAGAAGGTTTAAGCGCTATTATTTCTGTAAAAGTACCAGAACCTCAATTCGAAGGTCAAACAAAAACTAAATTAGGTAATAGTGAAGTGAGTGGTGTAGTGCAAACTACCGTTTCTCGCGTATTAGAAGCTTATTTAGAAGAGAACCCTAAAGAAGCTAAGTATGTAATCTCAAAAATTATTTTAGCGGCCCAGGCGCGTGTAGCTGCCAAGAAAGCGCGTGACATGGTTCAACGTAAAACAGTTCTTACGGGTGGTGGCTTACCTGGTAAATTGGCTGATTGTTCAGATAGAGATCCAGAAAGATGCGAATTATACTTAGTCGAAGGAGACTCTGCGGGTGGAACTGCGAAGCAAGGGCGTGATCGCGGTTATCAAGCCATTTTACCTTTACGTGGTAAAATCTTGAACGTAGAAAAAGCCATGGAGCATAAGATTTACGAGAATGAGGAAATTAGAAATATGTACACAGCTTTGGGTGTAACAGTAGGCACACCCGAAGATCCTAAAGCATTAAACATTGCGAAGCTTCGTTATCATAAATTAATTATCATGACCGATGCCGATGTGGATGGTTCTCACATTGCTACACTTATTCTTACTTTCATTTTCAGATACATGACCGAGCTTGTTCAAAACGGATACGTATACATAGCACAACCTCCTTTGTACTTAGTGAAAAGAGGTAAAGAGCAAGAATACGCTTATAGCGAAGAGCAAAGAAAAGCATTAGTTATAAAATTAGGCGGTGGTAAAGAAGACGCCGTAACTATTCAACGTTACAAAGGTTTGGGAGAGATGAACGCAGATCAATTATGGGAAACTACCATGGATCCAGCGCGCAGAACCCTTAAACAAGTAACCATTGAAAGTGCTGCAGAGGCCGATCGTATCTTTAGTATGCTCATGGGTGACGATGTAGCTCCTAGAAGGGAATTCATTGAAACACATGCCAAATACGCCAAAATTGATGCTTAAACCCATGATTTAATACGTTTTTTGGCCATTTTAACAAAAAATCAAGCCTTTCCGTAAATGAATCACAATAAATAACCTACTTTCAATTAGAAATATTCACTTTAAAATTTATACAAAATGGACACTTCAAAAATGATTAAAGCATATTGCTTAAAAACAAAAGAAAAAAATGTACCAATGCATGACGCTGTCATCACAAAAACTGCAAGAGGTGGTTATATGGCAGGTGGTAATGATGGTAAAGGAAATAAAATGGCAGCCATTTTAAGCGAAACAAATGCGCTGAAGGCAATTGCTGATGGTGTTGCTAAAAAAGGATTCTAGTAAACCTGGTTTACAATAAAAAAGCCCTTTCGTTCATTCGAGAGGGCTTTTTTATTGGCTAAAGAATTGAATAAATTAAACCTGCGCAGGAAAAACACTAGCATGTATTTTTTCTAAGGTTGTATAGCAATGCTGCATCGACTGCACTTCTTTAATAATGAGAATAAAGCTTCTACCCACTTGTTTGAAATGCGCTTTATTCATGTTCTTTTGCGCATAGTCTAGTAACTGTTTAAAAGTCTCAGATTCAAAATAAGGTGAATCAGGCCTGTTAATGAAAAAGCATCTTAAGGTTTGGTCTTTCAAAGTCATTTTTTCAAAACCTAATGCAATAGCAATACGTCTGCAACGAATGGTCATAAATAAATCATGCACACTACTAGGCAAAGGACCAAAACGATCCACTAATTCTGTTTGCATAAGCGCAAGCTCCTCATCATTTTCCGATTGATCCATTCTTGTATACAAGGATAAGCGCTCCCCAATATTTGCTACATAAGTATCTGGGATCATAATTTCCAAATCGGTGTCAATGGTGCAGTCTTGCACAAAATCGTCTTGCTTACTAATCTCTTCTTCAAATAATTCTTTAAAGTCGGATCGTTTTAATTCACGCACCGCTTCCGCCAATATTTTCTGGTACATTTCAAAACCAATTTCTGCCATAAATCCACTCTGCTCACCGCCTAATAAATTACCCGCACCGCGAATATCTAAATCGCGCATGGCTATCTGAAACCCGCTACCCAGCTCGCTAAACTGCTCTAGAGTTTGCAATCTTTTTCTAGAATCATCAGGCAGGGTACTAATAGGAGGTGCTAATAAATAACAGAAAGCTTTTTTATTACTACGTCCCACCCTTCCTCTTAATTGATGCAAGTCACTTAAACCAAATTGATGTGCATTGTTTATGATAATGGTATTTACATTTGGAATATCTACCCCACTTTCTACAATATTGGTACAAACTAGTACATCATACCTTTTTTCAATAAAGTCTAATATTTTTTCTTCCAACTGATGTCCTTCTAATTGTCCGTGCGCATAACCAATACTAATATCAGGACAAAGCTTTTGTATCATCTCACACATTTCAGCCAAACCTTGCACTCTATTGTGAATGAAAAATACTTGGCCACCTCTTTCTGTTTCAAAATAAATAGACTCTCTAATAATGTCTTCATGAAATACCTGCACTTCTGTGTGAATGGGCTGTCTATTGGCAGGGGCTGTATTAATAATACTTAAATCACGGGCACCCATTAAACTAAAATGCAAAGTTCTTGGAATGGGTGTAGCAGTTAAGGTTAAGCAGTCAACATTGGTTCTTAATGTTTTTAATTTCTCTTTATGGCCAACGCCAAATTTCTGTTCCTCATCTATGACCATCAATCCTAAGTCTTTGAAATGTACTTCCTTGCCTAGTATACCATGGGTGCCTACTAAAATATCAATCTTTCCTTCTTTTAATTTCTCAATGGTTTCTTTTTTCTGTGCCGCGGATTTAAAGCGGTTTAAGTAATCAATGGTCACAGGAAAATCTTTTAGCCTATCTGCAAAAGTTTTAAAATGCTGAAAAGCTAAAATAGTAGTGGGCACTAATACAGCTACTTGTTTACCATCAATGGCTGCTTTGAAAGCCGCTCTCACAGCCACTTCTGTCTTACCAAAGCCCACATCACCACAAACCAGCCTGTCCATAGGTGCAGGCGCTTCCATATCTTTTTTTACATCAGCAATGGCCTTGGCCTGGTCAATGGTTTCTTCATAAATAAAAGAAGCTTCCAATTCATGCACCATATAGTTATCGGGAGAAAAAGCAAATCCCACTTGTGCTTTTCTTTGTGCATATAATTTTATTAAATCAAAGGCAATCAGTTTTACTTTCGCCTTGGTCTTGTCTTTTAATTTCACCCAAGCGTCCGAACCTAATTTATTCACCTTAGGGGGTGTGCCTTCCTTACCTGTGTATTTAGATATCTTATGTAAGGAGTTAATATTCACATACAAAATATCGCTGTCCTTATAAATAATTCTTACGGCTTCTTGCACCTGCCCATTCACATCTATTTTTTGCAGTCCACTGTACACACCTACTCCATGATCAATATGAGTGACATAGTCTCCCGGTTGTAAATCACGCAAGGTTCTTAAAGTAATGGCCTTGCTTTTGCTATAGGCTTGTTTTACTTTGTATTTATGATAGCGTTGAAAAATTTGGTGATCGGTATAACAAACTAATTTATGATCATGGTCTATGAAACCCTCATGAATATTTTTAACAATGGGCGTAAACTTAATTTCCGTTTTTAAATCGGTAAAAATAGCATGCAGCCTTTCTAATTGCTTTGCTTGTTCTGCAAATAAAAATAAATGATAGCCCTTTTTCTCAAGGTCTTGCAGGTTAGCAATTAAATATTGAAACTGTCTATTAAAAGAAGGTTGCACCTGTGTATTAAAAACCAATTTATCTTTCGATAGCTGGGCTTGAAAACCCCACTCCAGTATATTTTTTGAAACCAGCTGTAATTCAGTAGCAGCAACTGTTTCAAAGTCCTCCATATGACTTTCTCTTTTGTGAGGGTCGTTTTCATCTACACTATTGGCCTTGCCATGGTGTTCTATAAAATCACCCAAGGCTTCGTACTGATCATTACCTTTTTGGGAGATGACATTCCAATCTTTTAACCATATTAAACAGTCCTTGGATAAAAACTCTAGTAAAGGAATTTTTATTTTGTCTTCAAACTGAGTGGTTACATTCGGAATTATATTTACTTGCAATAATTTGCGTTCACTTAATTGAGTGGCGGGATCAAATACCCTAATACTATCCACTTCTTCTCCAAATAACTCTACACGGTAAGGCTTTTCATTGCCAAAAGAATAAATATCAAAAATTCCTCCCCGAAGTGCAAACTGTCCTGGCTCGTAAACAAAATCGGTGCGCTCAAACCCATAGTCCACTAGTTGTTGCATGAGTCCATTTAAATCTAGGCTATCATTGGTTTTTATTTGAATAATATTTTGCTGCAAAGTATTGCGCATAATTACTTTTTCAAAAAAAGCCTCTGGATAAGTCACTACAATTTTCTTATTGCCTCCCATGGATATTTTTGTCAAGGCTTCTGTTCGAAGCATTACATGCGAAGGGTTTAATAAACTAAAATTATGTGGGGTTTTATAAGAGGATGGGAAATAAAATAAATCCATTGCCCCTGTTACACTTTCAATTGAATTAAAAAAATAAGCTGCCTCTTCGGCATCATTTAAAACCACTAAATGATTTAGTTGATTGGTTTTTGTATGCGAAAAAATAGTTTGTAAGACAAAGGCTACAGAAGAGCCTTGTAAGTTTTGTAAAAAGATTTGAAAGGGCTTTTCTTCCTGCTGGGACATAGCTATCCTGTCCGCCAAATTATTTAGGAGGGGGGAAATTTCAAAAGGCTCAAACAGAGATTGCTCATTCATAGATCACCCCACAAAGATACAAGCCAATTTTATAAATTAGCTAAAGGATTGGAAGAGATTTAGCCCTTAAAGTTAAACAAGTACATTGATTAGGATACACAACCCTTTCAATACTATGCCATAAGTCTAGATACAAAGATTTTTCTATATTTTTTATCTCTTATTTATAGGCTCTAATAAGAAAATTATGCAGATTTCATTGTAATTTTATAGCTGTTAAAACCTTAAGAATCCTACCCTTTTTGTATGAAGCATTTTTTATTATCTATTTTTTTATTTTTAATTGGCATTGCTAGTCATGCACAAAATGAAACACAAAAAATTGCTTTATTAAATAGCGCTAAATACTTTGAAATAAAATCAAGAGCGAATTATACAGAAGCAATTCTTAAAGCCAAAGAAAATGGCTGGCCCCTTCGTTATAAGAGTAAAAACAATGCAAGTTCAAATTTAGTGGGTATAGATGCCTTTGGTCAACCTAAATACCTAACTACTTTTGCCGACCCTATACAAGCCATTACCATTAATACTAATAAAGTTTGGCCTGGAGGTGGCTTAGGATTTAATTTAAGTGGTGCTACAGATATCATGACTAATAAATTAGGTATTTGGGATGAAGGTGTGCCGCGTCCAACCCATGTTG
>JBEGKS010000079.1:0-6038 GCA_041183945.1 Bacteroidota bacterium
AATAATAACAGATATAAATAAACTAGCAACGTTTTTAGTAATAGAGAAGTCCCATAATTTTTTACTGGCGGCAACATCTACTTCTCCAGCAGCGTTGACAATTTTAGTTTTACCTTCTACTAATTTATAATCAGATTTTCCTTTATAAACTACTGGCTCATGATGTTCGTCAATCAATTTAGCAGAAGAAAAAACTTCAAAGCCTGCTGGAGTATATAAAATAACAGGTAAAGAAATTGTAGTATGCCCCCATAAATGCCAACTGTGGTCATCTTTAATATGTTCTAAAATAGTTTGGGTTACATTAAAGCTACCTTCTTCTTTCGCAGCAGCTTCTTTTTCATTCGCGAATAAATTAATCGTATTTAATAAGAAAATACTTACGAAACTGACTACCAATAAAGGTTTTAGGCGCTGAAGGACCATACTAATTTCAAAATTTGCTGCAAAGATAGGAAATAAGCATCTGAAATTGAATAAATTTAAAGAGAAATTGTACGCAACAATAGAAATTTGAATTGATTCTAAAAACTTGAAAATCAATACTTTATGCGCCAGTCATTTTTTTCTGAGCAGCAAACTGCATTTCACTCAATTTTGCATAAAAACCGCCTACTGCTAAAAGCTCATTATGACTACCCATTTCCATGATTTCACCCTTGTCTAAAACAATAATTTTAGAAGCCTTTCTGATGGTTGAAAGGCGGTGTGCAATGACAATAGAAGTACGGTCTTTAATTAAGGTTTCAATGGCTTTTTCAATAAGCTGCTCACTTTCAGTATCAATGGAAGAAGTGGCTTCATCCAATATCAAAATAGAAGGGTTGTATAATAAAGCCCTGATAAAACTAAGTAACTGCCTTTGGCCTAAACTTAAAGTAGCCCCTCTTTCCGTGACTTGATAATCGTAGCCACCAGGAAGTTGCATAATAAAATCATGCATGCCAATCATTTTAGCAGCTTCATGCACTTGCTCTTTGGAAATACTGGTATTGCGTAGTGTAATATTATCATAAACCGAACCTGAAAATAAAAATACATCTTGCAATACCACACCCACCGATGCACGCAAACGATTCAAAGAAAAAGATTCAATCGCATGATCGTCTAATAATATATTTCCAGACTGATAAGGATACAAACGATTCAGTATACTTATAATAGAAGTTTTACCCGACCCCGTTTGTCCCACTAATGCAATGGTCTCCCCCGCATTCACAGTAAAGTTTATATTTTTTAATACAAAATTGGGTTCATTATAAGCAAAAGAAACATTTTTAAATTCAATTTTACCTTCAATTTTTGCTGGCGCATAACTGCCGTCATTCAGCGTTACATCTTCATTATCTAATACTTTAAATACACGCTCAGCCGCTACCATACCCATTTGTAGTACATTGAATTTATCTGCAATCATTCGAAGGGGTCTGAATATCTGATTTAAAAATAAAATAAAGGCCACGAGTAAACCCGCGTCCAAAGACCTATCTGCCACCCACCAAACAATTAAACCTACACTTAAAGCTAGCACCACTTCTACCACAGGAAAGAAAACAGAATAGGCAAAAATGGCTTTTATATTCGCAGCTTTATGCCCTTCATTAATTTTAGTAAACTTGGACATTTCTTTTTCTTCCGCTGCAAAAGTTTGCACTACTTGCATACCCGAAATATGTTCTTGGACAAATGCATTTAAGGCAGCTACCGCATTTCTAACTTGTATAAAACTTTTATTAACGCTTTCTTTAAAATAATAAGTGGCTATCATCATAATTGGAAAAGGAATCAAACAAATAAATGTCAATCTCCAATCTATTACAAACATAGTTGTGAGCGTTACAATAATAGTAAGCAAGTCTGCTAAAATGGGAATGAGTCCGTCAGAAAAAATATCGTTGATACTTTCTATATCATTAATAGTGCGGGTAGTTAAAGTACCAATAGGGGTTTTATCAAATTGACGCATTTCCCAATGCATAATTTTATCATAGACTTTATTGCGTAAATCTCTAATAACCTGTTGCCCTAACCACGCCATACCAAAAGTGAAAAAAAAGCGCATGATGGTTTCAAAAATAATAAAGCCCACCTGAAATAAAGTAATAGATAAGATAAGATGTATCACCGATTCAAAAGCATTGCCTGGCAAAAACCAATGTACCCAAAATGGCAGGCTGACTACTTTACCAATAGCAGCATTCACTGTTGCTTGAATTAAATAAGGCCTTACAGGTGTTGTGAAAGCAAGCAAAATAGACAAAAATACAGATGCCAAAAACACAGAGCGGTAGGGCTGTACAAATGAAAAAACGCGCTTTAAAAGCGATAATTGAAATATTTTTTTGGGCTCTTTGCTGGGCATAGCGGTTCAAAGTTACACTATCTGTTTGTTCTTTGTAAAAATCCTAGCGCTTTTACGTATTTTCGTAACAGAGATGGAAGCCTTACCAATCGATAATACTGCTGAGATTGTTACAAAATACAATTTAGATGAAGAACAAGAAAAAAAAGAAATTGTTCGTCATTATCGTGCATTATTGAGAGCCCTAAGAACTAAGTTAAAAAAGGGAGATAAAGAATTATTAAGAACTGCCTTTGAGATGGCCGCAGAAGCGCATAAAACCATGCGTCGAAAAAGTGGTGAGCCTTATGTATTGCACCCTCTAGCGGTGGCCATGATTTGTGTGGAAGAAATAGGCCTTGGCGTAAGAAGTACCATTTGTGCTTTATTACATGACACCGTAGAAGACACCGATATTGCACTTGACGATATTAAAAGTGAATTCGGCAATGAGATTGCTAAAATTGTAGATGGACTCACCAAGATATCCACGGTGATGGATACCAATAGCTCTCAGCAAGCAGAAAATTTCAAAAAAATTCTTCTCACCCTAACCGATGATCCTAGAGTTATTTTAATTAAGCTAGCAGACAGACTGCATAACATGCGTACCCTAGATGCTATGAAACAAGAGAAGCAATTAAAAATTGCCTCTGAGACTATTTGGGTATACGCCCCTCTAGCACACCGAATGGGGCTATACAATGTGAAAACCGAATTGGAGGATTTATCCATGAAATACATGGAGCCCGCCATTTATAAAGAGATTGCGAAAAAATTAGCAGAAACAAAAAGAGAACGAACAAAATATATCAATGAATTTATTCGTCCTTTAAAAGAAAAATTAACCGCTGCTGAATTTGATTTTGAAATTCAAGGACGTCCCAAAAGCATTCATTCTATTTGGAATAAAATAAAAAAGAAAGAAGTAAGCTTTGAAGAAGTGTATGATTTATTTGCCATTCGTGTAATTTTAAATTCACCCTTAGATAAAGAAAAAGAAGACTGCTGGAAAGTATATTCCATGATCACAGATGAATATAATCCCTCTCCCGAAAGACTAAGAGACTGGTTAAGCAATCCCAAGAGCAATGGTTATGAAGCCTTGCATACCACGGTAATGGGACCACATGGAAAATGGGTGGAAGTGCAGATTAGAACTAAAAGAATGAATGAGATTGCCGAAAAAGGGTTGGCTGCACATTTTAAATACAAAGAAGGTTCTCAAAGTGAAGATAGATTTGATAAATGGTTTGTTCAAATTAGAGAAGCCCTAGGCAATCAACAAGAAGAAGGCATTGACTTTTTACAAGACTTTAAAACTTCTTTTTTAGCGGAAGAAATTTATGTGTATACGCCTAAAGGGGATGTGAAAATGCTTCCAACTAACAGCTCCGCCTTAGATTTTGCTTTTTTTATTCATACCGCCATTGGTTCAAAATGTATAGGTGCCAAAGTGAATCATAAGCTAGTACCTATTAGCCATAAATTAAGAAGCGGGGACCAAATTGAAATTATTACGAGCAATAAGCAAAAACCAACGGAGGACTGGTTAAGCAGTGTGGTAACGGCTAAGGCAAGAAATAGTATTAAAGATGCATTGAGAGAAGAGAAAAAAATTATTGCAGAAGAAGGCAAGTATACACTACAAAGAAAATTAGAAGGTATTGGTGCGCTTTACAACCCTTACAATATTGACCAGGTCATGTACTATTATAAATTGACGAGTCAATTAGATCTTTTATTTAAAATAGCGACTAAAACCATTGACCTAAAAGAATTAAAATTATTTCAAGTTATTGGCGATAAAATTGAAGCGCCTAAACCTGTTAACCTTAGTCCTGACATAAGTGTAGAGAATCCCGCCATGAAAGCGGCGTCAAAAAAGGATTCTGAGTTAATTATTTTTGGAGAGTTTAGCGATAAAATTAAATACACTTTAGGTAAATGCTGCAATCCTATTCCTGGAGATGATGTATTTGGATTTGTGAGCACGGGTAAGGGTTTAATTATTCACCGCAACAACTGCCCCAATGCCACACAACTACTTGCCAACTATGGCCATAGAGTGGTGAAAACCAAGTGGGCTAAAAATAAAGAGATTTCCTTCCTAACAGGCCTTAGCATTATTGGCCTTGATGATGTAGGGGTGGTGAATAAGATTACCAATATTATAAGTGGGGAATTAAAGATAAATATAGCCGCACTCACTATTGAGTCTACCGAAGGCTTGTTCAAGGGTACTATTAAAGTATATGTCCACGATAAGGATGAACTGGAAGAATTGGTAGAAAGAATTAAGTCCCTCAGCGGTATTCAACAAGTTATGCGATTTGACACCGAGACTGTGTAAAAGTTGAGCCAATTATTTTAGGTTTAAATAGGTAATAAACTTGCCAAGACTTATTTTTGCTCTCTCAAATACTCAAATATGGTAGATGTAATTTTAGGGCTCCAATGGGGCGATGAAGGAAAAGGAAAAATTGTAGATTATTTCGCTCCTAAATACGACATCATCGCGCGTTTTCAAGGTGGGCCAAATGCAGGTCATACTTTATATGTGAATGGCACTAAAATGGTTTTACATCAAATACCTTCTGGTATATTTCACCAAGACAAAATAAATATTATAGGTAATGGAGTGGTACTAGATCCTGTTACATTAAAAAAAGAATGTGATGCGGTGGCCGCCATGGGTGTGGATGTAAAAAAGAATTTATTTATCTCCGAGAGAACCAATATTATTATTCCTTCACACCGTGCATTAGATAAAGCTTCTGAATTAGCGAAGGGTGAAAGCAAGATAGGATCTACTTTAAAAGGAATAGGCCCTGCTTATATGGATAAGACCGGCCGTAATGCCTTAAGAGTAGGCGACTTATTAAGTAAGAACTTCATTAGCAAGTACATTACTTTAAGAATGAAGCATCAGAAAATTTTAGATAGCTTTAATTTCAACGAAGATATTAGCGAAATGGAAACCGAGTTTTTTGAAGCTTTAGAGTTTCTTAAAACGATGAATATCATTAATTGTGAATATTTCATCAACGATCAAATTTCAAAAGGTAAAAAAGTATTGGCCGAAGGCGCCCAAGGTTCTATGTTAGATATTGATTTTGGTACCTTCCCTTTTGTAACTTCTTCTAATACTATTTCAGCTGGTGTTTGTACTGGATTAGGCATTGCCCCAAAACTTATTAATGAAGTATTTGGTATTACAAAAGCCTATTGTACAAGAGTAGGTAGCGGACCCTTCCCTACCGAATTGCACAATGAAATTGGTGAAGAATTAAGAAAATTAGGTAGCGAATTTGGAGCCACTACCGGCAGACCAAGAAGATGTGGATGGATTGACCTAGTGGCCCTTAAATACACTTGTATGATCAATGGTGTAACACAAATTATTATGACCAAGGCCGATATTCTAGATACTTTTAAAGAATTAGAACTAGGTATCGCTTATGAAATGGAAGGCAAAGAGATTGATTATGTTCCTTTTCAATTAGTAGGTACACCCGTTGCTCCCATTTGGAAGAAAATGCAGGGTTGGAATACAGATACCACTAAAATGAAATCTGAAAATGAATTACCTGCAACCATGAAAACTTACATAGACTTTATTAATAAATTTTTAGGTGTTCCTGTGAAATATGTTTCCAATGGGCCAGGAAGAGATCAAATCGTACATGTTTAATAT
>JBEGKS010000080.1:0-6003 GCA_041183945.1 Bacteroidota bacterium
GCTTTAAACCAAAGTTCTTCTCCCGCTACAAAAATATTTTTATTGGTTTGAACAAATAATTTCTCAGTAGTACCTGCTCTTACATCACTAATAAAGCGGCCTGCAAGGCTATCGGTATTCTCGATGTTTTTTTGTGCATTAGCAAAATGGGTTGCTAGAAGAATAGAAACACAAAAAACATATTTTAAGGGGGTGCTCATAGGGTTATTTTATATACATGAAATTAGAACTTTAACCAGATTAATACTTTAAAAATGGATGAATGGCGCCAAAAAAAATCAACTACCTAAATGAATAAGTAGTTGATTTTACATTTAAAAGTTGAGTCGTCTAAAACCTTGGGCCGCCTGGTCTTGCTTTAGGCAATTCATTACGAGGAAGTTTTTGATCTCTTTGTGCTGCATCGAAAACAAAAGTGGCAACTATAGTGGCAATTTGTTTTAGATCGTCTTCACTTACATGATCTAGTACATCCATATTACTATGGTGTGTGCGTGTATCATATTCTATAGGATCTTGGATGAATTGGAACCCAGGTAACCCTACACCATCAAAAGCTTGATGGTCTGTTCCGCCTGTATTGCTAATGGTAATAGTACCATTGGTAATATCTTTCAAAGGTGCAAACCATTGTTCGAAAATTTCTCTACAAGCTGCATTATTTTGTAAATAAATACCGCGCACTTTACCAGTGCCGTTGTCTATATTAAAATAAGAAGAGAATTTTTCATGAGAAGGTAATAGTTCCATCGTAGCAGGATCTGCAAATGTTTTCTTTACATAACCTCTTGAACCTGTTAAACCTTGCTCTTCTCCACCCCATAAACCAATACGAATAGTTCTTTTATTATTAATTCCTACTGTTTTTAAAATACGAAGCGCTTCCATCATTACTGCAGAACCAGATGCATTGTCGGTAGCGCCTGTTCCTGTATGCCATGAATCTAAATGCGCGCCAATCATAACAATTTCATCTTTCAATACAGGGTCTGTACCAGGAATTTCTGCAATAACATTATAACCTTGTAAGTCTTTATTGTAAAATTTAGTTTTAACATCGGCATCTAATTTTACTGCTTTGCCTGCTTTCACTAATCTTAAAATAGTGTTATAGTCTTCAATGCCAATTGCAATATCTAAGAAATTCTCAGGGTCAGTTCCTTTATAACCACCGCCACCTTGAGAAAAAATAGTACCATCATGAAAACGAGGACTGCTAGTAAGCATAGCCACGGCGCCTTCACTAATTGCCATTGCTTTTAACATATTTAATACATTGCCACTACCGCGCATGGCTTGCATTCTTCTCATCATAGCTGTATCAGGCGCTGGGGCTTGACCACGAGGCTGCATAGGAGCTGCATTGGCCATTTTCTCTAACTCTTCATCGGTGAAACGAACAGCGTCTGCTTTAAAGCTTTGCTTATATACTTGTAAATTATCAATGATAATTATTTTACCTTTTAAAGTACCACGGTACTGTTCAAGTCCTGCAGAATCTTTCACAACTACTGCAACTACTTCAGCATTTTTTAAACCCTTTGTTCCACCTGTCCAAGCCTTCGGATAGTTTTGAATAGCCTTATAATAAGGGGCTGTCATGGCTAAGTATGATTTTTCTAATTCCCAGCCTTTACCAAATTCTCCATAAGCATCCAAGGCAGCATTGGAAAGCCCTATAGATATCAATTTTTCTTTAGCATAATTGGCTGCACGATAATACCCTGGAGAGTTCATTAATCTGTTTCCGCTTACATCTGTTAAATTAAACATGATGTCCATAATTTGAGAACGCTTTAAGCCTTCTTCTTTTATCTTATCTATAGTTGCAAGGTCTAATTTTTCTTGAGCAAAAAGGGCTGTTGAAAAACTAAACAAACATAATAGAAATAGTGCGCTTGTTTTTTTCATTGTATTTATATTTTGGTTTGAAGAAATTTAAATTATTCTGGTCTCAAGTACCATGATTGTATTATTTATTTTTAAGCTTGTATTAATTCATTATTTTTTACTATTCTGTATCATCGTAGCCAAACTTTTGATTTAAAGCAAATACGGCTTCTGCAGAAAAATCGTTCTTATGAATTAAGGCAAGTTGCCCATCTATAAGCCCACGCTTGGTGGGTAATAAGGAAATATTTTTTTCATAAATACTAAGTGCCAAAGCATCGGTTGGCGCTCCTATTGTTTGTATAGCCGCCGCCACATCTTCCATTTGATGAATGACCGATAAAATTTGGTTCGGTATCCAAGAAGTAATAGGTGTGCCACCAGTAGCAATTGCATACTTCGTATTGGCCATGATATATTTTTGAACGAACTGCCAATGACCATTTCTAAAATGGTATATCTCCTCTAAAATGCCCAATAAAAAACATAAACTTTTTGCATCTTTATTATCTAAAAGTTTTCCCATTAAACCTTTTGGATGCACTTCTTTCATAGCGTTTTGTAAATCGCTAAAAAAATGTTGCACGCATTTTGGACGGTATAATCGTAAATCTAATAAGTATTTAGTAAGCTCATTTTCTGGGTAATAAAAAATTACGCCTGAAAAAATATCTTGCATAGGAATGATATCATCTTGAGCGCCCGTCTGGCCTCTAAAGGCTTTGGGCTCTTCCCATACACCTTCATAGGTAACACCGTCTCCGAATAAATCGGTATTGCCTTTTACACCCATGATAAAAATTCTGAAATCGTTGTAACGCTGCCATCTTGAAGCCTTCCACATTTCTTTTCTCCTTATATTCATTTGCTTCATCGTTTCCCAATTCTTTTCTAAAAAGGGAGCTACGTTTTTTTCACCATTCCCTAATGCTTGCAAGGTTTGCATCACCGACCCTACTAAATTGGCTGAGTAACGATTAATATCAACATGCAACATAATAAAACCCACTTCATCGGGTTGTCCAGAAAATTTATTACACATGGTAATATTTTCCCAGTTTAAATCCCCGCTGGCATCCAGCTTTCTATAGTTACCCAATGAATAGGCATAATGATAATCAAGCCAAGCAAATACATCTAGTTTATCTGCCACCTTACAAAAAGGCATAGCAATATTTTTAGGTAAAACATTTCTTGCTTTACCATATTTACCATCTATTTTAAATTGCTGATAAGAAGGCTCTAATAAATAAGCAGAAGCTAAAAAACTATAAGATCTAAATAAGGCTTGTAAAATAAAAATATCGGTTTCTTTTTCAATGGCTTCTACATGATTTTGTATAGCTAATACCGGTGCAACAATTGCATTGGGTGTATTTAACAAACCAAATTCTTTTTCATTTAAAACAACCGGCATGGCATCTAATACATTTTGTAAATCGCTGTAGGTAGTAGGTAATTTTACCATGGGTGCCTTGGTGGGTAAAAAACCATGTGCAGCACTTACATCAAAAAAGCCATCTGAGTAATTTGATAAAATAGACATTGTTAAAAATTAAATTTATACGCTTATAGTCATTAATTAAAGATTCTAATAGGGCGTACTGAAGCTATGAAAAAAACGAGTTAAAAATACAGATTCCCCAGTTTTTACATGATAGGCTAGGCCAAGGACCCTTCCAGAAATAACTGTCTGATTTACAGTAATTTAAAAATTATATTTTTGAATAAAAAGCCCATTTATCTTAATCCTTGGTGGTGATACGATGGCTTTTGATTACCTTGCAGCTCAAATTAAGATTTTATGCAAATAGCTATTTTAGGAGCAGGAATGGTGGGAAGAGCCATGGCCATTGACCTTTCAAAAAAATATCAAGTTAGTTCTTTTGATTTAAATAAAGAATCACTTCAAATACTTTCCAATAAAAATAAAAGTATTACCACCGTTCAAGCCGACTTAAGTGATTATGCAAATTATGCTACGCTACTTGCAAAATTCGATTATGTTATTACAGCCGTTCCAGGTTTTATGGGTTATAAAACTTTAGAAGCTGTTATCAACGCTAAAAAAAATGTGGTAGATATTTCTTTCTTTCCAGAAGATGCTTTGCAACTAACTGAATTAGCTAAGAAAAATAATGTGACTGCGATTGTAGATTGTGGTGTTGCACCAGGTATGAGTAATTTAATATTGGGTTACCATAATGAAAAAATGAAAATTGATAGCTTTGAATGTATGGTAGGTGGACTTCCTAAAAAAAGAACACAGCCTTTTGAATACAAGGCCCCCTTCTCACCTATTGATGTTTTAGAAGAATATACAAGACCTGCACGTTATGTTGAAAATAGTTGCATTGTTACCAAGCCTGCATTAAGTGATGCGGAATTTATTGACTTTAATAAAGTAGGTACGCTAGAATCCTTTAATACCGATGGTCTTAGAAGTATTTTATTTACTATGGGTCATATTCCTAATATGAAAGAAAAAACTTTAAGATACCCTGGTCATATCAATTTAATGAAGAGTTTAATTAAAGCAGGATTTTTAAATACAGCCCCTATTCAATACAAAGGCCAATCTATATCTCCATTAGGTTTTACTTCTGCATTGTTATTTGATCAATGGAAATTAGGTGCTACTGAAGCAGAATTTACTTTAATGACTATAGAAATTAAAGGGGAAGGCAAAACCATTCATTATGAATTATACGACGAGTACGATCCAATCACTGAAATTAGTAGTATGAGTAGAACCACTGGGTATACTTGTACGGCAGCTTTGAATATGTTAATGGAAAATTTATTTACTGAAAAAGGCGTATTCCCACCTGAGCTAGTAGGTAAGCATGAAAAATGTTTTCAGTATATGATAAACTACTTGGAAGAGCGTAATATTCATTATGTAAAAACCGAGTCTTAAATAGCACCGAAATAGCTGTTTATAAATTAGGGACTATTTAGAAAAAATTATTTACTTTTAAACTATAATTAATCAATTATGGGATTTCATATTAACAAGAAAATAGCTGATAAAAAAGCTGCCACTGGAACAAAAACTACCTTTCAAGGTGGTAGTTCTCAGTTTATAGCTAAAGCGAACACTAAGTCTACAGGTACTACTAAGAAGCCTATTAAAACAGGTGGTTCTAGAGGTAGTTGATTAGCATTAGTAGATTAGCACTACCAGATTAGTGCTAGCTCATACTAGCTAGTTTTCACTTTACTATAGTTTTAGTATTACTTCACCAAGGTAGGTGCGATTATCTTTTGCCATATGGCATAGCCCTTTGCATTCATATGCAATTTGTCTGCTATAAAAATATCTTTATAGACCATTCCACTTGTATCTAACATAGCAGAATGTACATCTAAAAATTGCGTGAGCTTTTGCTTATTTATAAAATCGCGAATAAGTGTATTGGCTGTAACAAACTTTTCTTCCATAGTCCATCTTGCTACACTAGGTTTAATAGATACATACATTACAGGCACTTTATTTCCTAAATGGGTTCTAATAATTGTATACAAGGTTTTAAATCTTTCAAATACTATTTGAGGTGTAATGGTATCACTTGCTGCAATATCATTCTCTCCGCAATAAATATAAATTTGCTTTGGTTTATATTTTAAAATGGTCTCTTGGTTAAAATGAATAATATCGGTTAAGCTGGAGCCACCAAAACCCCTATTAATAATAGGATAGCCTGGAAAATAGTTACTAATGTCTTTCCAATAATTAAAGGAAGAGCTGCCTACAAATAAAATACTATTCGCAGCAGGCATGGCAATGCTATCCTTTTTTATAAATACATCAATCTCGTCTTGAAAAGGAATTGCAGTACTAGTTTGAGCGTTAGCTGAAAGGATTCCTAAAAGAAAGGCAGATATTAAAATATACATTTTCATAGTGGAATCTTATAAATAAATTATTAGAAGAAAAGTTTATTCATTGTAAGTTAAGTAAAATAAGGTGAATTGAAATAATTTGATTTAATTTACATTAGCAACTAGCATTTTGAATGCCCTATAAAAAAAGAAAGATGAAATTTATTTATACCATCCTATTACTTGGTCTTTGCATAATAGGTATTAAGCCTAGCTATGGTCAATTAA
>JBEGKS010000081.1:0-5984 GCA_041183945.1 Bacteroidota bacterium
GCCCAGAAGGAACCGATTATTTAACGGCTGCTAAAAGAGAATTAAAAGAAGAGACAGGTTTTATTGCAAAATCTTGGACCGAAATATTACGCATGCATGTTTCCAATTCAGTATCTGATGAATATGCAGTTGTGTATGTAGCCCAAGACTTAACAGCAGGAGAAGCTGAACCGGAAGACACAGAAAAACTAGCCGTTCAAAAAATGCCCTTTACCCAAGCTTTGCAGTGGGTGATGGAGGGAAAAATAACCGATTCTATAACAGTGGCTGCCATTTTGAAATGGAATGCGATGCAATCAAAAATCGATTAACTTTGAATTCTATGGAGGAAAGACAATCAAGACCAGACAGACCTTATAAGCCAAGACCTAGGTTTAATGCAGACAGAGGTCCTGTAACAGAGCGTAAATTTATTATTGGTCGTCAACCATTAATAGAGGCTTTTGAGTCGGGTACCAATATTGAAAAAATACTCATTCAAAAAAATGCACAAGGCGAGGGCTTAAGTGAAATTAAAAATATAGCAAGAGAAAAAAGTATTCCTATTCAATTAGTACCCATTGAGAAATTAAATGGAATGTCTAAGGCAAATCATCAGGGGGTACTAGCCTATATTTCTAAGGTGAAGTATTTAGAATTACAAGAAGTGATTGATTTTGTAGTGGCCAAAGGAGAAACGCCTTTATTTTTAATGTTAGATGGCGTAACCGATGTAAGAAATATTGGAGCCATTGGAAGAAGTATACATTGCTGTGGCGCTCAGGCTTTAATTATTCCTGATAAAGGCGTAGGTGCTTTAAATGAAGAAGCTTTTAAAAGTAGTGCAGGCGCACTAGAACATATACATATTGTAAGAGTGAATAGTTTATTAAAAGCGGTGGACTTACTTCATTTAAACGGCATTCAAGTTTTCACTAGTGAAATGCGCGCCGATAAAAATATTCATGAACTAGATATCACTATTCCTTCCTGTATTATTATGGGAGATGAAGGTAGAGGGGTGCAACCTTATTTAGCCAAGGCTGCCGATTATTTTTTCAAAATTCCTATGGCTACTAATTTTGATTCTTTTAATGTGTCGGTAGCTGCAGGTATTATTTTATATGAAGCCATGAAACAAAGAATGTTTCCCATAAAATAAAAGGCCTTAGATGACTGCATTAAAATTTAAATTAACCCTTGCTTCAAAACGTTCCGAAAACTCTATTGGGTATAGGGATAGTTTATTTTTAATAGGTTCTTGTTTTTCGGAAAATATGGGGGCTAAATTAAATACACATTTATTTAAGGTATTTGAAAACCCACATGGTATTTTATTTAATCCCATTAGTGTAGCGCAGTCTTTATCCGATTGCATCCATAATAAACAATATACAGAAGCCGATTTATTTCAATTAAATGAAGTTTGGAATAGTTGGCAGCATCATAGTCGTTTTTCAGACTTAAGCTCAAAAGAGGCATTAGATAAAATAAATAATTCTATTGCTAAAGCGCATACATTTTTAAAAACAGCCGATCATATAGTTATTACACTGGGTTCTGCTTGGGTGTATCAGCTAAATAGTCAATCTCCTCATGCTGCAGGATTAGTGGTTGCTAATAATCATAAAGCGCCAGCAACATGGTTTGACAAAGCATTAATGAAGCCAGAGGCCTTAGTATTATTATTAAATAAAATGGTTAATAACTTATTGCAGTTTAACCCTCATTTACAAATAATATTTACCATTAGCCCCGTGCGTCATTTAAGAGAAGGCTTGGTAGAAAATAATAGGAGCAAGGCAGTGCTCATTCAAGCGGTGCATGAAATAGTAGATAGCACTGAAAATGTTGCTTACTTCCCTTCCTATGAATATGTAATTGACGATTTAAGAGACTACCGTTTTTATGCCGAGGATTTAGTGCATCCCAATTATGCAGCATCTAATTATGTTTGGGAGAAGTGGGTGGAGACCTATATGAATGAGGAAACCCAAGGCATTATGAAACAGGTGGCTGAATTACAATTGGCTGTGCAGCACAAGCCTTTCTTCGCAGGTTCTACTCAACATAAAGAATTTTTACAAAACTGTATCGCTAAAAGTGAGCGTTTATTAAGCCTATATCCCTATTTGCCATTGAATGACCAAGTTCAGTTTTTTAAGCAAGAAATTGCCAAATAATATCTTAATTTAGTTCTCTAAATATTTCTTATGCGTATACTACCATTTATTGCCTCGGCTATTGCAACAACTAGCTTAGTTGTAGTTTTAAATACACAATTATCTATAGGTACAACCAAGTCGCCTAAGCTGGGTTATTTCTTATCACCACAACATGGTTTTTGGAAAAATGCTGAAAAGGTAAATACCAATTTTGACGCTTCCATTATAGCAGATGAATTAGAAGGAAATGTAGATGTTTATCTAGATGATAGATTAGTACCACATATTTATGCCGACCATGATAAAGACGCTTATTTTGTACAAGGCTATTTACATGCAAAGTTCAGATTATGGCAAATGGATTTTCAAACAAGAGTGGCATCTGGAAGGTTAAGTGAAATTGCTGGCGCCGATAAATTATCCATAGACCGTTTTTTTAGAAGATTAGGTATGGTCTATGGTGCTGAAAAAACAGAGGCTAATATTAATGCCACCAATCCTGAAATGAAAGAAACGGTAGACGCTTATACAGCAGGTGTGAACGCTTACATTAAACAATTGGATCCAGCAGATATGCCATTTGAATTTAAGTTAATGAACTATGCCCCTGAAAATTGGACACCGGCTAAGACTTATTTGTTTTTGATGTTCATGTCTTATGATTTAACAGGTCGTGCAGCCACTGCCGATTTGCAATTAACCAATACTAGAGATTTTTTAGGCTATGATTTATTTGATAAACTATATACCAATAATCAAGACTCATTAGATCCCATTATTCCAAAAGGAACTGTATATCAAAAACCATCTATTGTTCCTTTTAAGCCTGCCATGGCAGATTCTGCTTATTTGCATCAAACTAGTAACTCATTTAAAAATGAAGAAAGCCCTGAAGCACCCAATAAAAATAATGGAAGTAATAACTGGGCGGTATCAGGTTCTAAAACTAAATCGGGCCGTCCTATTTTAGCAAGCGATCCGCATTTAGGCTTAAACATGCCTTCTCTTTGGTATGAGGTTCAAATTACCACACCTACACATAGTACTTATGGTGCTAGTTTTCCTGGTTCACCTGCAGTTATTATTGGCTTCAATGATAGTTTAGCTTGGGGCGTTACCAATGCGGGTAGAGATGTTTTAGATTATTATGAGATTAAATTTAAGGATAGTACTGAAACTGAATATTGGTATAATGGCAAATGGAATACTGTAGAGAAAAGAACGGAAGTCATTAAAGTAAAAGATAGTGCCGATGTAATAGAACAAATACCTATGACAGTTTGGGGTCCAGCTATGTTTGATGCACATTATCAAAATCCTCAATCTAAAGGCCGCAATTTAGCAGTTCAATGGACAGCGCATAATGCTGGTAGAGGGGTAGAAACTTTTTATAGATTAAACCGCGCCAAAAATTATGACGATTATATAAATGCCATTTCACTTTGGACCTGTCCTGGACAAAACTTTGTACTAGCTACTAAGTCGGGAGATATTGCCATTAAACAACAAGGAAGTTTTGTAGCAAGATGGGAGCGTCAAGGAGATTTTATTATGCCAGGAGACGATACTACTTATGCATGGCAGGGTATGATTCCGAATGAAGAAAATCCTACGATTAAAAATCCGGAGCGCGGATTTGTAAGTAGCGCGAATCAAAAAGCAACTGATGCAAGCTATCCATATTATTTAGGTACTGCTAGTTCATTCCCATTGTATAGAGGAATAAGTGTGAACCAACATTTAATAGGTATGTCTAATATTACAGCAGAAGATATACAAGCCTTGCAAACAAATAACGATAATGTGTTTGCGGCCACTGCAAGACCTGCATTAATGAAATATGTACAAGTAGATAAACTAAGTCCCGATGCCAAAAGAATGGTGGATGAAATGACGAATTGGGATTTAGTGAATAGTGAACATTCCAAAGGCATTACAGTATTTAAAATTGTTTGGGACAGTGTGGCGCAAGCAGTTTGGGGGGATGAATTAGCGGGTTCTCCCACTGCACTTACTAGTCCCGATGATTTTATTTTAGTGGATCAGTTATTAAAAGATTCTAATTGGTCTATTGCAGATGATATCAGAACCAAAGGCAAAGTGGAGAATTTTAAAGATCAAGTGACCTTAGGTATTGAAAATGCAACTAAGAAATTACTTGAATTAGAAAAAGAAAATAAATTAGAGTGGTCATTGTATAAAGCCACCAGGGTAATGCACCTTACTAAAATACCTGCGCTAAGTAGAATGAATTTACCCATTGGAGGAGGGAAAAATATAATCAATGCTACCACTGAAGATCATGGACCTAGTTGGAGAATGGTAGTGCACTTAACTGATGAAATAGAGGCCTATGGTTTATATCCAGGAGGGCAGAGTGGTAACCCAGGTAGTAAATACTATGACACCTTCGTCGACTATTGGGCAGCTGGAAAATATTATCGATTATTATTTTTAGCAAAAGAAAAATTAATACAGAACGAAAGAACAAAATGGCATATTCAATTTAAAAAGGCAAGTGCTTAATTAAACAATTACAAATTCATTTTAAATATTAGTTATGAAATATATAGTATCTATTTTATTGTCTGCACTACTTGCCTATGCTGTTGGAATTTATGGCAATTTACCTTGGTGGAGTTTTGTGGTCACCAATTTTATAATAGCCTTTGCGATACCCATTAAACCTGCACAATCTTTTACAGCGGGTGCTTTAGGAGTAGGCTCTTTATGGGCTGGACTAGCCTTCGGAATTGATATTGCTAATAATCATATTTTGTCCACTAAAGTGGCAAAAATTCTTCCTATGGGAGGTTCCTATTTAGTATTAATTTTTGCAACTTTTGCAATAGGTGCTTTATTAGGAGGGCTTGCTTCCTTAACAGGTTCTTTTCTTCGCTCCAGTAAAGCTTAATTTTTTTGAAAATAACTATTAATGACTAACTGACTTTTATCAGTTAGTCATTTTACATAATAATTAAAGATTCTATTTATCTTTGCATTGAATTTCCCCAACCTGTAATTGGGATAAAAATTTAATCTATGTCAGTTCTACACAATCGCATCTCCAATAAGGAGTTGAAAGAAAAATTATACCAGGAAAATTTTCCGCGTACCACTATTAGTTTTTATCAGTACTTCACTATTCAAGATCCCTTGGTTTTTAGAGATGAATTGTATAAGTCCTTAAATATGCTCCAAGTTTTTGGTCGTATTTATGTGGCTAATGAAGGTATTAATGCGCAAATAAGTGTGCCCACTCATTTATTCGAAGACTTTAAAACCTATTTATACTCCATTAAAGGGTTAGAAGGTTTAAGACTCAATATTGCAGTAAACGATAATGGTAAAAGCTTTTGGGTTTTACGCATTAAGCATCGCAGTAAAATTGTAGCCGATGGTATTGAGGACCCGAATTTTAGTATGGAAAATAAAGGCAATTATGTCAATGCAGTTCAGATGAATGAATTTTTAAGCTCCCCTGAAACCATTGTCATTGACATGCGTAATCATTATGAATACGAAGTAGGGCATTTTGTAAATGCGATAGAAATTCCTTCAGATACTTTTAGAGAACAACTACCCATGGCAGCAGAGATGATGAAGGAAAATAAAGATAAAAATATTATCATGTACTGCACGGGGGGTATACGTTGTGAAAAAGCAAGTGCTTATATGATGCACCATGGTTTTAAAAATGTTTTTCATTTAGAAGGAGGTATTATTAATTACGCCAATCAAATTAAACAGGAGGGCTTAGAAAGCCAGTTCAAAGGAAAAAACTTTGTATTTGATGATAGACTAGGGGAGAGTATTACAGAAGATATTATTGCGCAATGT
>JBEGKS010000082.1:0-5981 GCA_041183945.1 Bacteroidota bacterium
GCTCGTAATAATTTAAGATCCATGAAAAAAGGCGACCTCGCTTTTTGGTACCATAGTAATGAAGGCATGGAAATTGTGGGTATAGCCAAAGTAGTTAAAGAAGCCTATCAAGACCCTACTACAGAAGAAACCGCCTGGTTAGCAGTTGACTTTGCACCTCATGAAAAATTAAAACATCCTGTGAAATTATCAGATGTGAAAGCCAATACCAATTTATCAAATATGGCACTGGTTAAATTAGGAAGATTATCCGTACAACCTGTTACAGATAAAGAGTGGAAAGAAGTAATGAAAATGAGCCAAGGCAAGTAATTACTTAAAAAATACATAGCCAATAAGTATGGCGATGATTACCCCTATTATATCTGCAAATATGCCTGCCCATAAAGCATATCTTACTTTTTTAATACCTACACTTCCAAAGTAAAGTGCAATTATATAAAAAGTAGTATCTGCAGAACCCTGAAATATAGAGGCTAATTTTCCTACAAAAGAATCGGGCCCTTGGTTTTGAAATATATCTAACATCATTCCCCTAGCCCCACTCCCACTTAATGGTTTCATAATTGCCACCGGTAAGGCTCCAATAAATTCAGTATTCATTCCTGTGAGTTGAATTAAATAAGTGATTGCATTTAAAACATAATTCATGGCACCGCTATCTCTAAAAACACGAATAGCTACAAGCATGGCTACCAAATAAGGTATAATTTTTACAATAACCTCAAAACCATTTTTAGCGCCTTCAATAAAAGCGTCAAACACAGAAACTTTTTTATAAGCACCTCCTACTATTATGGCAACAATAATAACTAGTAATAAACCACTGCCTATTACTTTAGAAAATATTTCTTTATTTACAGGACTCAGAGAATTCACACCAACTAAAACTCCCACCATTATTAATACTAATCCTATTAACCAACTAATTAAAACCTTATCCCATTTTAATTTTTGATAAAACCCCACCATTAAAATGGATGCGAGTGTGGTGCCAATGGTGGCTAAAACGCAAGGAATAAAAATACTAGCTGCATCTTGTGAGCCTGCGGCTAATCTATAAGATATAATGGTTAATGGAATAATGGTAAGTCCTGAGGTATGCAATACCAAGAACATAATTTGTGCATTGGTGGCCTTCTCTTTATCAGGGTTTAAACTTTGTAAGCTTTCCATGGCTTTTAAGCCAAAAGGAGTGGCTGCATTATCTAATCCTAGCATATTGGCAGAAAAGTTCATCACCATTTGGCCCATGGCTGGATGATTGGCAGGTACTTCAGGAAATAAACGACTCAGAAAGGGATTCATCCACTTGGCTAGCTTTTGGATAGCCCCTGCTTTTTCAGCAATATTCATTAAACCTAAGAAAAAGACCATGGTGCCAGCTAATGGAAAGGCGACATCGATTACAGAGGACTTTGCAGAATCAAAGATACCATCGGCTAATAACTTAAAAATGGCTGTATCACCCAAAAAAACAAGTTTACAGAGGGCTATTATAAAGGCAATAACAAAAAAAGCCATCCAAATAATATTCAAGGCCATAATCTATTGTTTATGGTTCTAATATAGTCATTTTTGGGTTTAGAATTGTATTTTTGCGCTCTTAAAACAATAGATATTATGGCTTTACAGGCAGGGATTGTTGGATTACCCAATGTAGGAAAATCGACTTTATTTAATGCAGTTAGTAATAGTGCCAAAGCACAGGCAAGTAATTATCGTTTTTGTACTATCGAACCCAATGTAGGTTTAGTGGATGTACCAGACAATAGAATGCAACAATTAGCAGATTTAATTATTCCCAATAGAATAGTCCCTACTCAATTAGAAATTGTGGACATTGCTGGTTTAGTAAAAGGAGCAAGTAAAGGGGAAGGATTAGGCAATAAGTTTTTAGCCAATATTAGAGAAGTAAGTGCAGTTATACATGTCATAAGATGTTTTGAAGATGAAAATGTATTAAGAGAAGAAGGGGTTATTAACCCTATTGCAGATAAAGAAATTATTGAAACAGAATTACAGTTAAAAGATTTAGATAGCGTAGATAAAAAAATACAACGCTGCGAGAAAATGGCTAAAACCGATCCAAAGGCCAAAGTAGAATTAGAGGTATTACAAAAATGTAAAATTCATTTAGAGCAGGGAAAAAGTATTCGCTCTTTAGACTTATCTAAGGAAGACAGACTTGCTATTGCAGATAGTTTCTTATTAACAGAAAAACCTGTGATGTATGTAGCGAATGTAGATGAAGCTTCTATGCATACCGGCAATAAGTTTTCAGCTATGTTGGTGGAAATGGCAAAAGCAGAAGGTGCTGAAGTAATTGTAATGTGTAATAATATTGAATCACAGATTGCAGAACTCGAAGACCCAGCAGATAGAGCCGTATTTATGGATGAATATAAAATGACCGAGCCTGCTTTAAACCGTTTAATTCAATCGGCCTATAAATTATTAAATTTAGAAACTTATTTCACTGCAGGGGTACAAGAAGTGCGTGCTTGGACAATTGGCAAAGGCTGGAAAGCCCCACAAGCAGCCAGTGTTATTCATACCGATTTTGAAAAAGGATTTATTAAAGCAGAAGTTATAGCTTTTGATGATTTTATTAAATTTAAAAGTGAAGCTGCTTGTAGAGAAAATGGTAAATTAAGAATTGAGGGCAAAGAATATATTGTGAAAGATGGTGATGTAATGCATTTTAGATTTAACGTTTAAAATTTATTTTATTTTTAGTATTAAATAACTTTCATTGAACCTATTAAAATGACTAAAAAGGTACTCCTATATTCACTTACCCTATATTCACTTACATTATGCTATTTCTTAGTGGCTTGTAATAGTAGTCAAAATAGTACTGATACAAATAATGAGAATGCGATCGCAGCGCCTACTGCCTTATCATATGAACTGATAAAGGTATACCCACATGATACTAGTTCCTATACTCAAGGTTTAGAATGGAACGGCCATACATTAATAGAAGGCACAGGTCTAGAAGGGAAAAGTATTTTGCAAATACTTGATACCAATATGAAGCAAGTAGGTAGTAAAGTAAAGTTAGACAAGGAATTTTTCGGAGAAGGCACTACCCTGTTTCAAAATAAAATTTATCAACTCACCTGGAAAAGTCACAAAGTTTTTGTCTACGATGCTAAAACATTAAAGAAAATAAATGAACTCTACTGGCCTTATGAAGGCTGGGGTTTAACGCATAACGATACATCTCTAATTGTTTCCACAGGAGAAAGTAATATCTATTTTGTAGATCCTATACATTTCTCCATTCAGAAAACATTGGGGGTATTTAATCAGTATGGCTATTTGAGCAATTTGAATGAATTAGAATATGCCAATGGGCAACTATATGCCAATATCTATGGCAGAAATGAAGTGGTAGTGATTGACCCAGTAAGCGGACAAGTAAAAAGTAGTATTGATTTTAGTAATATACTTTCTCAAGCAGGTGTAAAATACGATCCCTTAAGTATTGATGCTGGATATGTAATGAATGGAATTGCTTTTCAGCCTAAAAAGAATACCTTTTTTATTACTGGTAAATGTTGGCCTGTTTTAGTAGAAGTTCGTTTGAGATAGAAATATTCAAACTACTCTACTAATTTCCAAATTATAATTCTTCGGGGTCTCTATAAATCTTGCTCTATTTTTTTTATTTCATAAATCATGGAGCTTCCTCTATCCGCATTACGCATAGCTGTTAGATTAGATATACAGCCAATAAAAAAAGCACGCAGCATTCCTAGCATTCCTGATTTTTTATATTTCTCACTCAGTAGGCTTACATAAAAGCTGTCAAACCACATAGGTAGTTTTTGTACAATGCTCATTTTGTGCTTCTTGACTAAATAATGCATGGATAAAGGAGAGAAATGGTATAAATGTCTGGGAACATCATAGGCAGCCCAATATTTTTTATAATAGCCTGCATCATAGCTTGTATAATTAGGTACAGCTACTATAAGACGCCCATTAGGTTTTAATAACCTTTGAAATGTTTTCATGTAATCATTCAAATCATGCACATGCTCAAGAACATGCCATAAAGTGATTACTTCAAAACTTGCAGTTTCTAGTTCGTAAAGTTTTTCTATGGGGTCTAACTGAATATTATAATTTTCAAGGGCTTTTTTTCTACTAGATGCATCTGGCTCTAATGCCGTTATTTTCCAGCCTTTTTTAGACATTGAATGTGCAAATGCGCCTGTACCAGCACCTACCTCTAAGATATGCCCCTTATGGCCTGTAAATAGCGATTGAACCCAATTTGTCTTTTGCGTAAGTGTATGTTTTCTTACTTTATGATACAGTTGATTCACTAAACCTTCTTTAGTATCGGTATGAGAAATATAAGAAGGGAAATTATAGTAAGGGGCAATGTCTTGTTTACTGGGCGCTGGATCGGTATACTCTAGTGTACAATTAGCACATTGGATAATTTGAAAATCTTCGCCTTTAAGAGAGTAATCCTTGGTATGCAGTAAAGAAGCAATGTCTTCTTTATTACATATGGGACAAGCTGAAAATTGTTTATTATGTTCAAGCATACTAAAAAGATTTAAATACAATCGCAGCAATGGCAATAATGGATAAAATCAAAGCTATCCAAGGCCATTGTAAGGACTTTTTTTCAACCATTTCTTCACTTGTAGTAATAGGGCTAATGGTTATATCTTTAAAATAATGATTAGATATAAATTTGTTATTCCAAGTATATTCATCCCCTATTTTTTCAATACTTCCTAAATTTCCAATAGATAATGTATTGTTATGGGCGTCAAAACTATTTTCTAGAAATTGCTCAAATTGAATATTAGCTTGTTCATTAGAGATAGATAATGCTTCTGCTAAATAAGTATAAAAATTATTACTAGGTTTTTTATTATTTGTTGAAAAGCTAATGGTTAGTTCAGGTGCATGTAAAGTATCTCCAATCCAAGCGGCTGGCTTTTTACTTAAATGAAGTGTGCCTATATTAGTAAGCACTAATTCATTGTTTTGTACGAAATATTGTTCTAAAACTTTTTCCATAGTTATTTATGAAACGAATATACGATACCAGCAATTAATTGAACACCTAAAGAGGGATATTCTGCCCAACGCTGATACTTTTTATCTAATAAGTTCTCTGCTTTTGCCCAGGCCTTTAAATGAGTGGTTAATTGGTAATTAAAGGAAGCATTTAAGACAAGGGTATTTTTTAAATCATAGGCATTCTCAGCTGCATTTTGAAAGGAAGCGCCAGACCAATATTGCATACTGCCATCAATTGACCATTTCTTACTAGGATACCAACTTAAATCTCCATTCAAATTCAAAGGCAAAATACCCCATGCATTGGTGTTTTCTTTGATAGAATTAAATTGAATATATTTCGCATTTCCTTTTAAGATAAATTGATCGCTCAATTGATAACGCATGGCTGTAATAAATTCTAAAGTAATAGCTCTGTATTCAAAAATGGGTTGGAATTGCAAACCGAAAAATTGAGAAGGTGCTACATTATTAATTCTATTGAAAAAAGGAATATTGCGGTAATCATTTAAGGATAATCCAAAACTATACTGTAACCTTTTAGAGGCATTTATATAAAGCTCTAATGCCTTTTTTTCTTGGGTAGTAATTTTCAAGTTATTGGGTGCTGCTATCCATGGATTGATCATAGAAAGACTCGCGTAGTTATTATTGGTTAAAATAGTTTGCCAATTAGCCACTAATAAATAATTGGTATCATTTAATTTTTTACTAAACTGCACAAGTGGGAATAAGGCAAATTCATTGGTAGTGAAACTAGGTTTAAACCCAACTTTAATACTAGAGTTCCATTTATTTAATTCAATGCTAGGTTGTATTGTAAATATTGAATTCGTCTGATTCGCATAATTGGTATGTGTATACTTATTATAATTATAATTGAAATCAAGATTTATTTTACCTGTACCTTTTAATTTAAAACTCAT
>JBEGKS010000083.1:0-5882 GCA_041183945.1 Bacteroidota bacterium
GGAGATGCTGGTATTTATTTAAGAGGAAGTCCTCAAGTGCAAATTTGGGACTCTGTGAACCGTCAAGTAGGGGCTCAAGTGGGATCAGGTGGTTTGTATAATAATCTAAAAAACAAAAGTATGCCCTTGGTATATGCAGATAATAAAGTGGGGCAATGGAATAATTTTCATATTATCATGAAAGGCGATAAAGTAACTGTTTATTTAAACGGCCTTTTAACTGTTGACAACCTCACATTTGAAAACTATTGGGATCGCAGTATTCCTATTTTTGAAAAAGAACAAATTGAATTACAAGCACATGGTACGCTTGCCTACTATAGAAATATTTATGTTAGAGAAATACCTATGGTGGAGATGGCTGCGATGGGTGATGCAGCTAAGAGCAAAGATGAAATGGAAGCAGTCCAAACTTTAAAAATTGGAATGGACTACAAAGGAGGAAAAATTGCTTACCTATTAACTCCATCAGACCCTGGTTATGATCCCAATGTGCAGCATGGAATTATTGCAGCAGTGGCCGATCTTCCTGGTGAAGTGGCCTGGGGATGTAATGATAAATTCCTTGCGGGCCGTTCTTCAATAGGAACAGGTAGTCAAAATACCATAGATATTAGTTCGGGATGTTCTGTGGCAGGAAATGCTGCTACACTATGCAGTAATTTAATACAGGGTGGATATGATGATTGGTATTTGCCCAGCAAAGACGAATTGAATAAATTGTTTTTACAAATGAAAGTAATTGGTGGGTTTAGAGAAGTTTGCTACTGGAGTTCTACTGAAACAGGTAAATACAATGCATGCTCTCAAATTTTTGACAATGGTTTTCAAACTGCCAATGACAAGAGTACCACTTTTAGTGTTCGCCCTATAAGATCTTTTTAAACATTCTTGTAAATAAATCTTATGTTCAATAAATTATTCTTTGTATTTATATTTTTTCAATTACAATTAACAGTTTCTGCTCAAGACTTTTTAGCAGGGGCTGCTACAAGAACTATTAATCCAGAAAAAGATAGTTTATACCTCGCAGGAGGTAAGGCCAACCGACCTTTTATTGATGTGCATGACAACCTTTATGTAAAAGCAATGGTGGTAAGCAATCGTACTAATAATATTACCATGCTTACATTTGATTGTATCGGTTTGTTATATCCTCATTTGCAAGCTATTCGATCTAGAATTAAAGCGGAACTTCCTTTAATTGATCCAGAACATATTGTAATGTCATCCACACATACTCATTCAGGCCCGGATGTAGTAGGTATTTGGGGCAAAGACTTAGGACATTCAGGCGTGAATGATAAACATATGCAGCTTATAGTGGATAGAGCTGTAGAAGCCATTAAGGAAGCCACGCAAGCAAGAAAGCCTGTAAGCATTTCTTTTGGTAGCGGTTCTTTTGGAGATGATTGGGTGAAAAATATTTCAGAGCCTAATGAACTAGATAGGTCGGTAAGTATTATTCAATTAACTGACAAGGCTGGAAAGAATATTGCTATGCTTACCAATTTTGCCTGCCATCCTACTATTATGGACGATGCTAGTACCGCAGCAAGTTCGGATTATGTTTGGGGGTATTATAAATATTTAGATTCTGCGCAGGGTGGGGTGAATATGTTTTTACAAGGTGCTATAGGTGGATGGATACAACCAGAAGGTGTTCCTCATACTTATGAGCAGGCTAATTATTATGGAACTGCTTTAGGTAAATATGTTTTTGGATTAATAAAAAATAAGAACGCAAGTAAAAATATAAATTTCAATTCAGTTAAAGTGGATTTCCCTTTAAGCAATCCAAGTTTTCAAATGCTGTCTAAAGCAGGAATAATAAAAAGAGATTTTGGAAAAACAGTAAGCTCTGAGATTGCTTATTTCAATATCGGGGACGCTTCCTTTGCTACTCATCCTGGTGAAACTTGTCCTGCATTAGGACTTGCTACTAAAGAATTAATGAATAATAAGGGTCCTAAATTTGTATTAGGTTTATCGCAGGACGCCTTAGGTTATATTGTTAAGCCTAGCTTTTTTGATCTAAGTAAAAATATTCCACACAGTGAGTACTTAACTGGAATGAGTATTGGCCCTGCTACTATGGGTATTATTTTATCGAATTTACAAATGCTTATAAAGAATAATTAGAAATAGCATAAATTTATAAAAAGAATTTATGCCGCTTGCCCCCAAATCAAGTGCTTTAGGTTTAACTATTTATAAAGGTAGTTGGTCGACACAGCAAGTTAAACATTTGCTGAATCGTACTATGTTTGGCGCCAAAGCTTCAGATATTGATTACTTTATTTCTAAGGGTTTAAATGCAAGCATTGATGAATTACTAAATGTACAAGCAAGTACAATTCCTGCACCTCTTAACGATTATAATTCAACAACATTCACAGATCCAAATGTGCCATTAGGTAAAACTTGGATCAATGATATCTCTACAGATGGAACTATTAATAGTTATCGTCGCAGTAGTTATAAAAAATGGCTACTCAGTATTTGGGTAGGGCAGGAAAGAAATATTCGTGAAAAACTAACTTTATTTTGGAGTAATCATTTTGGTACAGAGGCAGATACGATAGTATATGGTTCTATGTTATATTATCATCATCAAATACTAAGAAACAATTGTATCGGCAATTTTAAGCAAATGGTTCGTGCAGTCACCACAGACCCAGGCATGTTAAGGTATTTAAATGGCTATCTTAATACTAAATCAGCGCCAGATGAAAATTATGGAAGAGAATTACAAGAATTGTTTACGGTAGGAAAGGACGGCGGTGCAAAATATATGGAAGAGGACGTAAAAACTGCTGCAAAAGTTTTAACGGGATGGAGAATTGATGCCAATTTTAATTCAGTATTTGACAGCACAAGACATGATACCACCAATAAAACCTTTTCTGCTTTTTATAACAATACTGTGATTACTGGGAAAACAGCGGCGAATGGAGCTTTAGAAACAGATGAGTTGTTGACTATGATTTTTCAGAAACCTGAAGTTGCTAAATTTATATGCCGAAAACTTTATAGATATTATGTTTACTATGCAATTGATGATGTTGTAGAAAAAAATATAATTACTCCTTTGGCGAATGCTTTTATTGCTAATAATTTTGAAATCAAGCCTGTATTAAAATTGCTTTTTTCTAGCGAACATTTTTATGATGTTTTATATATTGGATGCCAGATCAAAAGTCCCGTTGACCATCTTGTAGGCTTCCTAAGACAATACGAAATTGCATTCCCTAATGCTGTTTCTGATTATGCCGATGCTTATTATTTGTATAATAATATGGTCAATCAACTAACTAGTATGGGTCAGAACCCTGTTGACCCTCCCAATGTCTCAGGCTGGCCTGCTTACTATCAAGCCCCTGATTACAATGAGCTTTGGATTAATGCAGATACGCTACCTAAGCGTAATAAATTTACAGACCTAATGATAGATGCAGGCTACACTAGAAATGGAAAAAAAATTATTGTAAATACAATACAATTTGCAAAAGCAGTTTGTAAAAATCCTTCCGACCCCAATATATTAATAGATAGTCTTTTTTCATTTTTAGTATCAACTGACATTTCTTCGGCATTAAAATTAAGTTTGAAAACTCAAATTTTATTAACTGGCCAAACATCGGATTATTATTGGACAGATGCATGGAATACCTATAATACTAGTCCAACTACTATTAATTTTAATATTGTCAATACAAGGCTAAAGGCTTTATTAAAGTATATTATGAATTTACCAGATTATCAATTGCAATAAAGTGGAAAGAAGAAAATTTATTAGAAACAGCCTAGCTTTAATTACACCAACTATGATTGGTGGTAATGCCATTCATGTATTACAGGATCATCCTTTATTAAATACTGCACTGCTTGCTTCTTCCAATACTGATAAGGTTCTTGTAATTGTTCAATTGAATGGAGGAAATGACGGCTTAAATACAGTCATCCCCTTAAGTGGTTATAATAATTATTACAATGCAAGAACCAATATAGCTTTACCAGAAAATAAGGTTTTAAAATTAGTGGGAAATAATGCAACAGGTATTCACCCTTCAATGACTGGATTTCAAAATTTATTTGCTGAAGGGAAATTAAATATTGTTCAATCGGTGGGGTATCCTCAGCCAAGTTTTTCTCATTTCAGAGCCACAGATATTTGGATGTCAGGATCAGAAAGCGATCAGTATTTAAATACAGGATGGGCGGGTCGTTTTTTAAATTATCAATACCCCGATTATCCCGATGCTTATCCCAATAAAACCAATCCAGATCCTATTGCTATTCAAATTGGTTCTTTAGCAACCCTTACCTGCCAAGGCCCTGCCGTAAACATGGCTTTAAGTATTTCAGATCCAAGTTCTTTTTATAATTTATTAGAAGGAACAGATGCTGTGGTGGCCGATACCAACGCGGGTTATGAACTTAGCTTTTTGAGAGGTATTGCCAAACAAACCAACCAATATACTGTAAGAATTAAACAAGCTTCTGATAGTGTAACACAACAAGTCGCTTATCCAAATAATAGTTTAGCAGCACAATTAAAAATTGTGGCTAGATTAATTAAAGGAGGCTTGCAAACTAAGGTGTATATGGTTAATTACGGAGGCTTTGATACACATTCAGGACAAGTGGTAACTACTGATACCACTACAGGCACTCATGCTAATTTATTAAAAGTACTTTCAGATTCTATTGCAGCTTTCCAGTCAGACATGGTTGGTTTAGAAATAGAAGATCGTGTGATTGGAATGACTTATTCAGAATTTGGGAGAAGAATAAAATCCAATGCAAGCGGTGGAACCGACCATGGATCTGCAGCTCCTTTATTTTTATTTGGTAAAAATGTAAGAGGGGGCGTTTTTGGTGATAATCCGAATATACCTAGTTCAGCAACCACCAATGATAATATTCCCTATCAATTTGATTTTCGAGCTGTATACAATACGATTTTACAAAATTGGTTCTGTGTTTCCTCCAATGCCGAAATTGAAATTTTATTAAAACAGTTTCCAACAATCCCATTGATTAATTCTAGTGTATGTGGTATCAATGATAAAAATTCTATTTTTTCTAAAGAGTCACTAATATATAATTATCCGAATCCATTTACAAATATGACCAAGATTGAATTCAAAACCAATGGGGGTCAAACTTCTTTGCAGTTATTAAATGGGGAAGGTACTGTCATTCAAATGCTGGTAGAAGCGAACTATAATTTTGCTGGAACCAATAGCTATAATTTATATGGAGCAAGCTTGTCGCCGGGTGTTTATTACATTAGAATGCAAAATGTAGATAAAGTATTTGTTAAAGCCATCGTTAAGATGTAAAATAGCTATGGGCTTATTTGCTACGAACGTTTTTCTTGCAACCCTCGCTACAATACTTCACTTCTTCCCAAGTCTTTTCCCATTTTTTTCTCCAATTGAAGGGCCTATTACAATGCAGGCATATTTTAGAAGGCAGGTTTGCCTTTTTGATAGTTTTTTGTTTGCTATTTTTCATGAGTGCATTTGTCTAAAAGTTAAATTAATTCTTGGAGCTATAATTTTTTTTGACTTAGGCATGCTATGTAGCCAATGTTTTTGAAAACTACCTAGCATTTCAAATAGCGATCCATTTTCAAGTAAAATAGAATGCGTCTCCTTGGTTGCTTTGTGTTTTATCGCAAATTTTCTTTCTGCTCCAAAACTTAAAGAGGCTATGGAGCTATTGGGTATTATTTCTTTTTCATCATCACTATGCCAACCCATACCTTCTTCTCCATCATGGTACAAATTCAACAAACAAGCATTGTAATTGCTTCCAGTATAAGAGGTAGTTAGGTTCTTTATTCCCGTTAGTAAAGGCGTCCATGCCAATGC
>JBEGKS010000084.1:0-6476 GCA_041183945.1 Bacteroidota bacterium
GATATATAATATAAGCTCGGGATTGAATTTATTCAATTGTAAGGTTTTTGAAAAAGTTAAATCCAAAAAAATGCCCTCCCAATTCTGGGAAGGCATTCAAATAATTATAATTAAAACTTACGCCGTTAAAAAGGCGCAGAAAAATTAACCTTGTTGAGGACCTCTATCTTCACGAGGCGCTTGCTCTGGACGAGGTAATAAAGCTTTATGACTTAATTTGAACTTTCCTGTTTTAGGATCCAAACCAACTAGTTTCACTTTTACTACATCTCCTTCGTTAAAGATACCATCCATTGTTTCCAAACGCTTCCAGCTTATTTCACTAATGTGTAATAAACCTTGTTTGCCTGGCATGAATTCTACAAAGGCACCAAATTCTTTCACCCCTTTCACTACACCTTCGTATTCATCTCCAATTTCTGGAACAGCAACAATACCATTGATCCACTTCACAGCAGCATCTAAGCTATCTTTATTAGCAGAGAAGATACTTACTTCACCATGGTTGCCTACTTCCTCAATATTAATAGTTGCACCAGTGGTTCTTTGCATCTCTTGTATGATTTTACCACCTGGTCCGATTACAGCTCCAATAAATTCTTTATCAATTATTAACTTCACCATTCTTGGTGCATGTGGTTTCACATCGGCACGTGCAGCTGGCATACACTCATACATCGCATCTAAAATATGTAAGCGACCTTTTTTAGCTTGAGACAATGCTTCACGCATAATATCCATACTTAAACCATCTACTTTGATATCCATTTGCACACCACAAATACCATCGCGTGTACCAGTTACTTTAAAATCCATATCACCTAAGTGATCTTCATCACCTAAGATATCTGTTAAGATGGCGTATTTACCATCTTCTCTTGAAATTAATCCCATAGCCACACCACTCACGTGCTTAGGCATTGGAACACCTGCATCCATTAAAGCTAATGAACCCGCACAAACAGTTGCCATAGAAGAAGAACCATTTGATTCTAATACATCAGACACGACTCTTAATGTGTAGGGGAAAGTAGTTGTATCTGGTAACATTTGTTTTAAAGAACGCATGGCTAAATTACCATGACCTACTTCACGACGACCTACACCACGCATCATCTTCACTTCACCTGTAGAGAAAGGAGGAAAATTATAGTGTAAGAAAAATTTAGTGTATTCTGCACTTGCTGCAGTCTCTTGCATTAACTCATCCAGCTTAGTACCTAAGGTAACTGTTGTTAAAGATTGAGTTTCTCCTCTTGTAAATAAAGAAGAACCATGCGGGGTTGGAAGTGGATCTACTTCCATCGCTAAAGGACGCACTTGATCTAACTTACGACCATCTAAACGAATACGTTTGTCCACCATCATATCTCTTACTAGTTCCCATTTCAAGTCCTCGTAATACTTACCTGCTAATTTCTTTTGCAAGTCGGTAATCTCAGTACCTAAATGTTCAATGATTTCTTTTTTCAATGCAGTGAAAGCATCGCTTCTCTCATGCTTAGCAGAACCCATTTCAGCAATCGCTGTTACTTTCGCTTTAGCGAATGCATATACTTTATCTTTAATGGTAATATCTTGTTCTGGTTTTTTATAATCACGTACTTCTGTAATGCCTACAACTTTTCTTAACTCCGCTTGTGCTTTAATTTGTTTGCGAATGGCTTCGTGTGCAATTTCTAAACATTGAACTAATTCTTCTTCAGAACATTCTTTTGCTTCTCCTTCCACCATCATCAAATTCTTTTCAGTAGCAGCAATTAAAAATTCAAAATCAGAAATAGCTAATTGTGCTTTAGAAGGATTAATAATAAATTCTCCTTTGATGCGACCAATACGTACTTCAGAAATAATTTCTTTAATAGGAATATTAGAAACCGCTAATGCTGCAGAGGCTGCTAAACAAGCTAATGAATCGGGCATTACATTCTCATCACTTGATATCAATGAGATTAATACTTGTACATCACATAAATAATCTTCAGGGAATAAAGGACGAAGTGCACGGTCAATTAAACGGCTGGTTAATATTTCATAATCGTTTAAACGCGCTTCTCTTTTAAAGAATGAACCAGGAATACGACCTGCAGATGCAAATTTTTCTTGGTAGTCTACGCTTAAAGGAAAAAAGTCTTGTCCTTCTTTTGGATCCTTATTCGCAACAACAGTGGCGAGTAAAATACAATTGCCTTGTCTTACTGTAACAGCACCGTCTGCTTGACGTGCTAATTTACCGGTTTCAATAAATACCTCTTGTCCTGGATTTATTTCAAACTTGACTGATTTAGGTTGTGTTATCATTTTAATTTTTTTAAATCTTTTCTTGGTTAGAATAGATAGTATATAAACGACTAATCCCAACCGTGTTGTACAGTTGGGACAGCCTATAATTTGTTTTTGTTGATTATTTTCTTAAGCCTAACTTTTCAATTAGTGCGCGGTAACCCGTTAGGTTATGTTTTTGTAAATAAACCAATAAACGCTTACGCTGACCCACTAATTGCATTAAACCTCTTTGAGTAGAATGGTCTTTGTGGTTTGCTTTCAGGTGACCTGAAATGTGCGCAATACGCTCGGTTAATAAAGCAACTTGTCCTTCAATTGAACCTGTGTTAGTTGCTTTTCCGCCAAATTCAGCAAAAATGCTTGCTTTCTTTTCTGATGTTAATATAGCCATTGTAAAACTTCTTTTTTTGTAGTTAACTATTAACTACGGTTTTATTTTTTTATTTCGGCTGCGAAGATACGTGTAAAAAGGCGTAAATCAATCAAAAATTTCCACGTTTTTTGGGTATTTGGCCCTATTGAATAAGAATAGATTATCGGCTAAAACAGCATTGTAATTGATAGACAGCACTTTTACAAGGGTGCTGTTATTGCTTTTATCAAGTATGGAGGCCGAAGATAGGGCCGATTTAAGCTTGTCTATAACCAGGGTTACTTTCTGAAAACTCTTACGCTTGTCTAGGGGTACGAGCTCGATAGTTGCATTCGAAGAATTTTGAGCTAAAATACTGTAATTGAAGTCTTTATCGTAGTTACCTGCTAATAATTTTTGAGGACTTAGGGTTTGATCCGACTCTGCTACATTAGACTTTGAAATGGTATTGGCCCCATCAAAATTGTAGATAATTTTGCCATCACAGAGTATTTCCATCACCCCTTGTTTTAAATAGTACTTATCGCCCTTCATCTTCAAACTTATCTGCTTGGTCCCCATCGGCTTACCTTGGCTATTCTTGGACACCATTTGAATACTTACCAGTATTCCTTTAGAAACCTTCACTTTTGCTCCCATTTGGTCTAAGATAGCCTTGGCGTTTGCATCCTTTTGGGCTTGTAAGCTAAAGCTGGTTAAAAATGCGAGAAGGATTAAGGGGATTCTCATAATTAGCAAATGATTAAAACATTGATGTTTTGACAAAAATAATGAAACGATGTTTAACTGTATATTAATATTAAGCCAATTTTTAAACAAATGATTCAGGTTAGGCAGATACGCCTCAGGCCAGCGGGTAAACCAAAGTTCTATTAATCAAGATTCTTTAAAAAATTGTTTAAATCGGCTTCGGTCTTGTATAAAACCTCTCTTGGCTTAGAACCCTGGCTAGGGCCTACTAATCCAGCCGATTCTAATTGATCCATTACCCTGCCCGCTCTATTATAGCCTAATTTCATTCTTCTTTGTATTAAGGAAGTAGAGCCCATTTGAGCGCTTACAATTAACCTTGCCGCTTCTTCAAATAAAACATCTCTTGCACCAGAATCAAAATTACCTGCATCCATTTCCTTCTCATCTACATACTCAGGTAATAAGAACGCTTGAGGATAGCCTTTTTGATCGGCGATGAATGAACAAACGCGATCTACTTCTGGCGTATCTACAAAAGCACATTGCAAACGGGTAATTTCTCCATTATAACTTACCAGCATATCTCCTTTTCCAATTAATTGTTCTGCGCCACCTGCATCTAAAATAGTTCTACTATCTATTTTACTAGATACTTTAAAAGCAATACGCGCAGGAAAATTCGCTTTAATAGTTCCTGTAATAATGTTTACACTTGGTCTTTGAGTAGCAATAATTAAATGTATACCCACCGCTCTTGCTAACTGCGCTAAACGCGCAATGGGCATTTCCACTTCTTTACCTGCCGTCATAATTAAATCGGCAAACTCATCCACTACTAAAACTATAAAAGGTAAAAACTGATGCCCTTTCTCTGGATTTAATCTACGCGCTGTAAATTTATCGTTGTACTCTTTAATATTTCTACAACCTGCTTCTTTTAATAAATCGTACCTGTTGTCCATCTCAATACATAATGCATTCAGTGTATTGATTACTTTTTTAGTATCGGTAATAATGGCGTCTTGTTCGCCGGGTAGTTTTGCTAAGAAATGTTTTTCAATAACACGGTATAAACTTAATTCCACTTTCTTAGGATCTACTAAAACAAATTTTAATTGCGAAGGATGCTTCTTATATAATAATGAAACTAAAATAGCATTTAAACCCACCGACTTACCTTGGCCTGTAGCACCTGCCATTAACAAGTGAGGCATACTGGCTAAGTCCACAATGAAATTTTCATTGTCAATTTTTTTACCAATCGCAATAGGTAAAGAGAATTTACTATTTTGAAATTTCTCACTAGCCAGTAATGTTTTCATACTCACCACCGACTTTCTAATATTCGGAACCTCAATACCAATAGTTCCTTTACCAGGAATGGGTGCAATAATACGAATGCCCAATGCAGCCAAGCTTAAAGCAATATCATCTTCTAAATTCTTAATTCTACTAATACGCACACCAGGTGCAGGCACTATTTCATACAATGTAACCGTAGGCCCTACAGTGGCAGCAATTCTTTGAATCGCAATATCATAATTTTTTAAAGTGGCAATAATTTGATTTTTATGCGTCTCTAATTCTTCAGGGTCTTGTACAATTTTTTCAGAGCCATGGGTCTCTAATAAATTGATAGAAGGATACTTATAATTTTTTAAATCCAAAGTAGCGTCATAGGCAGTACCTATAGCTCCAACGGGTACAATCACTTCCTTGGCAACAGGTTTTATTTCTAAATCAAGGTCTTCTAATAATTCTCCATTAAAATCTTCGATGTTTATTTTTTCAGCTGCTACAGGTTCTTCGATAACTTCATTCACAATTGCAGGCTCTTCTGTATCAATAAGTGTAGGGGTAAGTTCTTCCGACAATACTTGCGGCTCCAATACTTTTTCACTTTCTAAACTTAACTCATCAAAAGATTCACTGTTTGTATTTAATTTATTTCCACCAAGATTAGGTTGTTCTGAGGCATTTAAATCCCATTCTTGTTTTACAGCTGTTTCATCGGTATCTACAATATCATCTCCTTCATAGGCAGGTTCTTTTTTCTTAGGAAGTAATGCATTAAAATTAGGTACATTAAATTGGGGATTAAACCTCCAAATAAAATAACTAAAGCCCGCTACGAACAATAAAGCGCCCGTTCCAAAGCTACCCACCCACTTCACTAACCAGCTACTACTGTATTCGCCTAGTGCGCCTCCCCAAGAAAAATTAGCGCCAGCTGTAACAAAAGCTAAACAAGTGCTAATTACAAGTAAGCCCAAGATTACATATCTAATATTGCGCCATAAACTAAAAATAGGTTTTGTGAAAAATAAATTCACCCCTAAAACAAAAAAGAAAGTGCAAAATAAATAAGCGGCTAAACCAAAACCATTGAACATCATTTGATAGGCGACAAAAGCACCTACATAGCCCATTAAATTATTAGCTTTTAAATCGTTGATGGAAATAAATGCGTGCGCCATAATTGGACCATGTCCTGGTCGTCCTGCCAAGTAAATAAATAAGAAGTAAAAAGAAATAAGGTAAGAAGTAAGCTTACAGCTCCCATTATTTTGGAGGTTCTCTCATCTTTCACCACTTCCGTCACCGAAACATCCGATTCTTTATCAGGATTTAAATTCTCCTCACTCACCTTGGGTTGTTTCTTACTTTTTAGGGTATTTGCCATGGTAACAAATATAAGTTATCTACATAGGACGAAAAAGGAATTTGGATAAATGTGTAAAATTGAAAACGAAGGGGCCTACTTATCCACTTTATGAAGGAAAACGACCCTCAGCCATATAGACCAACCTAGCATAAAACATAGACCACCCAAGGGAGTAATGGGACCTAGGAAACGGGCCATTGGATAGCTTGTTGTTGAAAGCAGCGTTAATAAATACAAAGAACCGCTAAATAAGAAAATGCCTATGAGAAAAAAATGAGCTGACCAACCAATTGCTTTTTGCTCTCCCATCTTATCTTCATTTTGAGATCCATAAAGCGATAAAGCAATAAGCGCAAAAGCGTGCATGAATTGATACCTTACCCCTGTTTCAAAAATTTGTAATTTTTCTTGACTGACTAATGCTTTTAAGGCATGTGCTCCAAAGGCCCCCAATACTAC
>JBEGKS010000085.1:0-5837 GCA_041183945.1 Bacteroidota bacterium
GGATTTTCTGTGGTTCTATTAATACCTGCAAATACAGGTAGTGAAACTTTAATTTGCTTCGGTAATAGTTTTCCTGCATCTATATTGGTCGCAATATCAAATTGTGTAAGTCCTGTTTTAGAACGCTCATTCATTTTTTGTTCAACAGAACCAAAGCCAGCTGTTCGCTTATTGACAGAAACCGATACCGATCCTAAATCGGCCAATATTAAATCCATTCTGCCCAATGCAGCCCAGGCGCCTCTTTCATCTAACTCCGATAATCTTAATTCATTCACCCATACTTCTGCATCTACTGCACTGCTGGACTTTGTATTTTCAATGGCAATTAATACACCTCTTATTTCTCCTAAATTAGGTGTACCCTTTACAGAATATCGTTGTCTTCCAAAATCTTTTCCATACAAGGAACCTGCGCCTAATACTGAACTATTATCTCTTTCCATTTTTAGCGCAATCAAATCACTTAAACTTAAATTCAATTCATTATACGAAGGCCATACCGAATCGGCTACTACTTTTCCATTTAACTCACCCTTAGTAACACGAAGGGGTATGCGTATTTCATAAAAGTTATTTTGAAAATCTTGACCAATACGAATAACAGCTGTTAAATCACCATCATTAATTTTAGTGGCACTGTTCAGCATATTCTCTGCATGTAAAAACATAGAGAGTCTTCCATAGCGTCTAATATCAACATTCATATTTTTAAACACCCCTCTTGGTGAAGCGCCTGCCCTGCCTGCTGGCTTTAAACCTTTGAACTGCATAGAAAGCGCTTGTTCATTTTGAAGTAAGTTCACTCCATTATTACTTAATAATTGAACGCGCTCAATACCAGGAGGTATAATATAGTTCACCGGCACCCTAGAACTATTCTCTTCCAAACTTACCGCCAAAGTATTCAATCCAGTAAGATCCGTTAAAGGACTGTACTGTTCACTATAGTCAACCACATTGGTATATTGTCTCCACTGATTACGCACTAAATCTAATTTAGCAAAACGCATTGTAATAGAATCTTCAAAACCTGTTAAATACATTCTTAAAAAACGAATTGACTTAAAATCTCTAATGCCTCCTACTGAACTTGAATAAGATTTAATAGGCACTCTAAATAAATACCAATTCTCTGAACTTGGTGTACCATCGGCAAGTGTTACATTCACTTGTTTTGCATCTGTTACATATCTTGCTGCGCCAATGCGTCCTTTATCAAGTGGTATCTCATATTCAAAATAAGCTTCTGTTTCATTTAAGGTATTGTCTCTGTTTAAGTCTTCATTATCGGGAAGTAAAGTAGCTGCACTACTAAATTCACTTGTACCTGCTAAAGAAGAATTGCCTTGAGGGTTATTAAAATATTTATACCTGCCTAATATATCTACTTTATTTGCATCATATTTGGCATCTCTATACCATACATAGTTATCAGCACTAGGATCGGCAAAAAATTTTTTTCCTATTTCAGTAGCTGTACTTAAATTATATTTTGCAATAACATCTGCTCTTTGTTTTATTTCCAAGCTATCTGTAAGTCCATCTAATCCAACATCCTGGAATTTTCTATCTTCTGGATTATTACTAAATGCATTGGTTACCTGAATGGGGTTCGTAGGTACTCTTCCCCAGGTGGAACTATCAATACTTGCAGGAATAGTGGGCGTAGGCATTCCATTTTCATAGAAGCGTCTTCCATCACGTAAAATATCTTCACTTACATTTCCTAAGTTCAAAATTAATTTACCACTAGTAGCTGGCGATTTTATAAAAGGGTCTTGTACCCAAAATTCAACATACTCAATAATGCTGGTTTCAAAATCGGTTTGGTCTAAGGCACGCATAATACCACCCCATTTTTTGGAAGCTGCTTCTTTATTAAATTTACCTGGCCTTGTAGCATCTAATTCACTACCCTCATAATTATAGTTATAGGGGCCTCTATCTTTTGGATAATAACTTAAATCAAAAGTAGGTAACTGTACATCGGTAATATTGGTGGTCTTGTTCGGAAATAATTCATTGGTGAATACTTGACGCACCCTTGGATCACTCAAAGATTTTAGATTACTACTTACAGGATTATTAGAACTGTTTTTATCCTGCAAGGTAGGTTCAATAGTATACCAAGCAATTTTTGCTCTGTTTTTATTATAGTCAATATTATCCGATAGGCTACCTTCTTTAAATCTATCCATAGGTGTAGATGCCAAGGCCCATGCGGTGAAAGGAAAACGTAAATCAATATTAGTTCTTGTGGATTCAAAATCATCTAAGTAAACCACACCGCTGCCTGCTTTACCAATTTGTTGTGCATGACCTGGTTGTAAATAAGCTGCTTCTCCATAAGCTGTAATAGATGACTTTGCCTTGGTTTGATAAAAAGGTAAACGGTCTAATGCCCTGGTTAAACCTGGCAAATCGGCTCTATAATTAAAATCAAAACCATACATAGAGTTTTTAATAGGATCAGATCCGAAATTAGTTTTTGTAAAAAATGGACGCTCGCTTAATCTAGTACTGGAAATACCAAAATTGAAATTTTTACTTTGCATGTAATCTAAACGAAGGGCTCTAAATCCTCTTTCTTGAAATCCAAATCCTAAATTATTTTCATAAGATACATTCACTGGAATATTAGAACTTAAAATACCTGAGTTAATCACTCTTACAGTACCCGATCCATAATCCACTAAATAATCAATGCCTTCTTTTAAAATTTGTCCGCCCGCTCTTACACTTACAGAACCTGGAGGCACATTGAATGCGTTTAAACTAATTTCCGCACCTCCTGCACTTCCTTTCACCTGCCCTTCCATTACAAACCTATTTAAGTTGGTATAGGTTTGGGCTTCTGCTTTTATTTTAGTGTATAATTCTTTGTATAAATATTTTTCTTTGATAGCCGACATTTCAGCACTTGAAAAAGCCAACTTTTCTAAGTCTTCTCCAAAAGGTTCTATATAAGGAAGTACAATGCGCCCCATTTTAGATAAAACGGTATAGCCTTCTACATAGTCAAACTGTCCATCAGGTTGTGGGTCGTTTCTATTGTTTAATCTATCAAGGCCTAAAATTTTAATTAAAGAAATGCCTCTTACAGCAGCATCTGAATTAGGTAAATATCTTTTTAAACCATTACCGGGCGACTCATACATTAGGTTTAACTGAAAGTCTTGTTGTTGAATGGAACCAAATAAATCTAAGGAGTAAACGTTTTTCATCATCAAGTTCCAAATAGGCAGGTCGGTTCTTTGCGTAGTAGCCTTTAATAATTTTAAATATAAAATTTGTTGTACCCCTTTATTAGGATCAAGTGCAATGCCTTCAGAAAACTCACCCACCTGGTATACTTTACCATTATAAGTATATTGATACGCCACCCCTAATACTTCATCGGGTTGTAGTGGAATATTTAAAGATAAAAAACCTATTTGTGGATTAAAGAAATATTCATTCTCGGTTAACTTTCTTGCAAATGTGCGTTCATAATCTTCAGCCGATCTTAAACCCGCAGCAGTTAACACAGAAGAAACCCCTGCAGGATTTCTAGCTAAAGGATTATTAATGACTCTTGAATACAATAAGTTAGCGCCGTTGTCTGGAAAAGTATCTCGTCTTGAAACGTCTTCCCATTCTTTTTTACCTGGATAGCGTTCCCCTAAGTCTGCCAAGCCCACTACATCTCTTGCATTGGTAGTTTGTCCATTTCTATTTGTTACCCAAACTTCAATTCTTTTAACTTGTATTTGTGAATTAATAACAGGCAAGGTACTCATGGCCCTATTATAGTTCTTTCTAAAATGTTGCGCTAATAAAAAGTGTCTGTTCTCTTCATAGTCGTCTAATCTTTTTTGAAAACGCTGCGTGGTGGCACCACCTTGCAAATTCATCGACTGCCTTTGCGACTTCTGATTCGCCATTGCAGCCGTTACAAATAGTTTTCCAAATTGCAACTGAGTTTTTACACCAAATAAATTTTGTGTACTAGGAATTAATACACTTCTAGAAATATAATTTATGTTGCCTGCTTCAATACTTTTTACAATTTCATCTTTCTTACCCTTATAGCTTAATTTAATTTGATTGTCAAACCCTAAATTGGATAAAGAGTTTAAGTTAATAGGAAACTTTAACTTATCACCAATACTAGCGTTCATACTAAAATTGGTATTCGCATCAAAGTCAAGGCCTCCATTTTTTCTAGCACGCTCTGGTAAAGTAGGATTGTCTACTATTTGTCCCTGATAACCTGCTTTAATATTAATTTCTCCAACGGGTTTAATATCTATTTTTAAATCAGAACCTGTTTTTCCAAACAACCTATCAAAATAACTATCGTACACTTTTGTTTTAGGCCTGCTCATCTTTCTATTTAAAGTTCCTAAAGAATTTGACCTTTGCATAAAATAGGCCTGCTCATCTTTGGCCGTCTTTAATTTCCAAAACTCATCAAAGGTTAAAGTAGAAGGTACTCTTTGCGCCTTACCTGCAATTAAATCGGCAATAGAATAAGTTTTAGTAGCGGGATCGTAATCTACTCTGCGTTTTACCACACTGGTATCCGATAAATCAAATGGGTTATTACTGGGTTGAGATAAAAAATCACCTCTTCTATCCTTTATGGTATAATGCAAAGAATCTCTTCCATAATAAACTCGAACACTGTCCTTTGTTTTTTTATTTACAGCGGTATCTTTGAGGGTATCTTTGAAGGGAACTTTCAAAGCATTCGATTGCGCAAACAATTCACTTCCCCAAAGAAGTAATAAGCCTGACAATAAAATTGTTTGGAAAAGTTTCAAAGAAAAAATTTGAAGTTTTAAATTAACAGTTTTTAAGTGCTGCCTTAATCAAAGATTCTAAACTCATTTCAGCACCTTCAGCTTGTATGGTTTTATCAACTGCTTTTTCAGCCACCGCTTTTTGAATACCTAAAGAAACCAGCGCTTGCACTGCATCTTGATGAGGCGTGTTCTTATTGGTTAAAGCAAATCCTCCGTTTGGATTATTTGCCACATTCATCTTAGAAAGCTTATCTCTTAATTCAAGTACTAATCTTTCTGCCGATTTTTTTCCGATTCCTTTAATTTGCTCTAATTGTCTTGCTTCGCCTTGCACAATGGCTCTGACAATTTCATCGGGGCGCATACCAGATAACATCATTCTCGCAGTACTTGCACCTACTCCTGAAACACTAATTAATTGAAGAAATAATTCTTTTTCTTGTTGCTCATGAAAACCAAAAAGCACTTGTGCATTTTCAGTAATATGCAAGTAAGTATGTAGCATGCCTTTTTCCTTTTTGGAAATGGCTTCGTAGGTATGTAAACTAATGTTTACTTCATATCCTACACCTCCCACATCAACGATAAGTTTGGCAGGGGTAACTTGAACAAATTGGCCTTGTAAAAATGCTATCATAATACGTTCAAAATTAACAAATAAGCAACGAAAAATGCCCATTTGAACCAATTCTTAAGCAAAATTTCAGATATTTGTAAGCTAAACTAAATGATATTCCATGATGCCTACTTTAAGAGCTGCCATTACTGCTGTTGGAGGATATGTCCCAGAGACTAAATTGACCAATTTCGACCTTGAAAAAATGGTGGATACCAACGATGAGTGGATTAAATCTAGAACAGGTATTTCTGAAAGAAGAATTCTTCGTGAGCCAGGCAAGGCAAGTTCTGATATGGCAACAGAAGCTATACTAGAGATTATTCGTAAAAAGAACCTAGACCCTTTAGAAATTGATTGTATTATTTGTGCAACAGTTACGCCCGATATGCCCTTTCCTTCTACCGCTAATTTAATAGGGGATAAGGTAG
>JBEGKS010000086.1:0-5819 GCA_041183945.1 Bacteroidota bacterium
ATAAATTTACCTCCTTCACTAAATCAATAGCTTCTTGTTCATTTTTTGCTTTTGGAATATGACCTAGGCTGAAATTTTTTGTTAAATAAACCTTTAAGCCAAAAGGTAAAAATTGAAAAAATGGAAATACCCAATGAGGTTCAATTGGAAAAAATTTATTAGGCGTTTGTATATAATAATTTTTCCCTACTCTCTTTACTTCATTTGCCATTTTCTGTTGATTCTGTATTGAAAATAAATGTTCAATGACTGAATTAGAAAAAACCAAATCAAAGCTTTTATCAGCCATTCCTTCTAAATTACAAGCGTCTCCTTTTATAGAGGAAAAACCTGCTCCCTTCACTTCAATTTTATATAAATTCAACAACACAATCTCTATATTATTTCCTAATTGCAGGCCCATACTATACCAATAATCCTCTGTGCCTCCAATATCCAATATTTTTATTTTTTTACCCCCCTTCGTCAAATTATCCAATAAGGCCTTTAAAAACACAAATCGCTTGGTCCTAAAATATGTCGAAATAGCTGCTTTCATTCGCTCAAAACTATTGAAAATCAGACAAAATACCCTTAAAATACCCGAAAAACCGATGCTAATGAGCTATTTTTAAGCCTATTGACTTAAATTTGACCTCTCTATCATATAATATAGATTTTTATCATGAAAAAAGTGATTGTTTTAGGGGGTGGAGGCTTTATTGGAGGGCATTTAGCCAAGAAATTGAAAGCACAGGGTTTTTTTGTACGTATAGCCGATATTAAGCAACATGAATACATGGCTCAAGATGAAATCTGCCATGAATTTATTCAATGTGATTTAGCCGATCCTGTAGCCGTTGAACAAGTCATTTTTGAAGACTGTTACGAATTATACCAACTAGCTGCCGATATGGGTGGGGCTGGTTATATTTTTACCGGCTTGAACGATGCTAATGTAATGACCAACTCGGCACTCATTAATTTAAACGTAGCCAAGGAAGCAGTGAAGAAAAAAGTGCAAAAAGTATTTTACTCTTCTTCAGCCTGTATGTACCCAGAGCATAATCAATTAGATGCAGGTAACCCTAACTGTATTGAAAGTTCGGCTTATCCTGCCAATCCCGATTCTGAATATGGATGGGAGAAATTATTTAGTGAAAGAATTTTCTTGGCCTACCATCGTAATTTTAAATTGAATGTGCGTGTGGCTCGTTTTCATAATATTTTTGGACCACAAGGCACATGGAAAGGTGGCAAAGAAAAAGCACCTGCTGCTATGTTACGCAAAGCTTCAGAAACTGCCGATGGTGGAAACTTTGAAGTATGGGGTGATGGTTTACAAACAAGAAGCTTTTTATACATTGACGAATGCTTAGATGCTGTGGAGCGTTTTATGCATACCGATTTTATTGGGCCTGTTAATATAGGTTCTGAGGAAATGGTTACTATTAACCAATTAGCGCAAATGGCGATTGATATTGCTGGTAAGAAAATTAAAATTCACAATATTGCGGGGCAAGAATTTATTGATAAGTACGGATTTAATTGTCCCTTGGGTGTACGCGGTCGCAGATCGGACAACGATTTATATAGAAAGAAAATGGGATGGGAAGTGTCTGAACCATTAATTGATGGCATGCGCAAAACGTTTACTTGGATTGATGAGCAAGTAAAAAAAGAAAAATAGTTTTTCATTACAATTAATTTTTAATTATGCCTCAAGCACATGCAACGGTTAAAATAATAGGCGTTGATATGTTTGTGGGTAGCAATACAGACTTTACTGCATCTCTAACAGAGGCAGTGAATGAAAAAGAATCTTTTCAAAAAAATAGATTAATTAGTGCCACCAGTGCACATGGTATGGTGTTTTCTAATCAGAATGCTGAATTCAAAAAAATAATTTCCGCGTTTTACTTAAACCTACCCGACGGCCAGCCTACTGCTTGGATAGGTAGGTTAAAAGGTTTTAAAAATATGCAGCGCTGCCCTGGTGTTGGTTTGTTTGATACAGCAATGCGTAATACTGCAGCACATAACATTCAACATTTTTTTTGCGGGGGTAAAGAAGGAATTGCCTTGGCTTTAAAGGAATCGGTTGCAAAGAACTTAGGCAATAAAAATGTGGTAGGTACTTATTCACCTCCATTTAGACCCATGAATGAAATAGAATGGAAAGCATTAGGAGAAGTTATTGATGCTTCCGGTGCTAATATTGTTTGGATTGGACTAGGCACTCCTAAACAAGAGGAATTTGCTCTCACACTTACTAACTATTGTAAAGTAGATTATATCATTACCGTAGGTGCTGTATTTGATTTTTTCACAGGCAATCTTCCCTATGCGCCATTATGGATACGCAATATGGGTTTGGAATGGTTATACCGTTTAATAAAAGAACCTCGTCGTCTTTTTTCTAGATATATAGTAATTGTACCTGCTTTTATCTGGCTGAACTTAAAAGAGTTTTTCACAAATTTATTCTCTCGTAAATAATTTATATTAATTATCTACTCAACCTATAAATAGTTAGCGCTGCTCTTTTAATCAAATAAGGCAGTTCTTTTAAGTTAATAGTTTCTCCTGGCGCATGAGCCCCTCGGCCTGAAGAGCCTAGGCCATCAATACAATCTACATAAGCTGCTATATAAGAAATATCTCCGGCTCCACGAGAGCCTGGATCTCCAGCTATGGTTGGACCAACGCCCATAGCTTGGGTGACTCCACTAATTACTTCAAGTACTTTATTGTTGCCATCCGTTGGCGCCATACTAGGTATGCCATCTTGAAATTCTATAGTAGCCTTGGCGCCTGCTAAACTATTATCAACAATGGCTTGCATTTTTTTTCTTGCATTTATTTTCTGTTCTTCCGTTAAAAAACGCAAATCACCTGTAACCGTTACTTCAGGGGAAATAATATTTGTTTTACCAATAGCTGTACCTGTTGCTTTTGTTTCATCGTAGTTCATTTCAGAGCCGCCAATAAATACACCAGGGTTAAAGGTTAAATATTTTTCTGTACTTAACTGTACTCTAAATTCATTTACAATTCTCGCTGCTTCATAAATAGCACCATAACCTGCATAGGGTGTAAACACACCCGAGCTGTGTCCTGTTTTTGCTTTTACATTTAATAACCATCCGCTAGCTCCTCTTCTTGCAGTGGCCACAGAACTTAATCCATTGGCTCCTTCAAAGCCAAGTGCAATTTCAGTTTGCTTAGCGCTTTCAATAAAATCGCCTCTACTTACTTCACGCGGATAACCTGCATGCTCTTCATCGCCTGTTAAATAAGCAATAATATTGGCGTCCTTCAATAAACCCTGTGCTTGCAAGGCTTGAAGTGCTATTATCATGACTACATCTCCTCCCTTCATATCAGTCACGCCCTGTCCTGTAGCAGTGGAATCGTTTAACATGGTGAAAGGGTTCGCTGGCATATCGGGTTCAAATACGGTATCTAAATGACCAATGAGAAAAAGTTTTTTTCCTTTATTGCTTTTTGTTTTGGCTGTGGCGTTTTGATCAGCATTAAATCCAATACTTGCGACCAAATGTCCTGCACGACGCAATGAATCGGGCATAGGCACCCACTTGGTTTTAAAATTGGCTTTCTCAAATTCACGCGCGAAAATAGCGCCTACTTTTTTTACGCCTTCAATGTTTAAAGTGCCGCTATTAATATCGACCGATTCTTTTAATAGCGCAATAGCCCTTGGCATATTGGCATCGATATAGTCCATTACTTTTTGTTCTTCCTTACTTAAGGTAGTGGCGGCTTTAGTAGTTTGGGCTTCTAGAGTTTGATTTGCTCCAATGCAAATACTAAATAAAATCGTCGTAAATAAGATTGCTTTTTTCATAGTGCCTTTTTAGGATCACTCAATTTAGTTCAATTCATTTATACCCCAAAAGCTTGCGGTAAATACTTGGAAATTGATTTGTTTTTTGTGCTTAATTCGTTGATTAACATTAAATTATTTGCAGGGTACGAAAAATGGCAATATTTTCTCTAAATTCGAATTATGAAGAGTATGAATTTAAACATCCCCGATAATGTAGAAATCAATAACAACGAACTAACCGTTATCGTTGCTACAAGATTGTACGAAATAGGGAAACTCTCTTTAGGCCAAGCCTCAGAAATGATAGGCTGTTCTAAAAGTTCATTTATTGAGTTATTGGGAAAATATAACATCTCCGTTTTCAATTACCCTGCATCTGATTTAGAATCAGATGTAAGGAATGCTTAATTACATCTTCACCACCCCTTCCGTAATTATAACATCGCTTAAAGCGCCAGTGCAAACACCTTTAATGGTAATGGTTTCACCTATTTTTTGAGATATGGGAGTTGTGCTTATTAAAGTAACCGATACATTGGAAAAAGAATCGGATCTGCCTAAGATTAAGGTTATTTTACCTTCCTGGTTTTTATCAATGCTCACAATGGTTCCACTTATTTCTACTGCTTTATTTAAATACAAAACATTGGCATTTTTTTCATCGGCTTGATAAGCAGCGCTTAAAGAATCGGCTTGGATGACTATGCCTTTTTCTGATTGCACATTTCTATGATGCGTTTTAGAATAGACAAATACATAATAGTATCCTCCTAGGGCTGTGATGGCCACTACTGCAATGGCATAAATTATTTTTGTCATTTTTCGCATAAATTTAATTTACCTTATTCTATCTTAGTTTATTCCACTATTTAATGTGATCTTAATCTACCATTTAATATTTCTAAGCTCTTTGGGTTTACGAATGGTAAATACCCTGGAGATATTAAATCCAAAACGTAAATCGCCTTTTGCCCAACTGCCAGTAGTTTCATTGATAAAAGTACGCTCAGTCATGCCCGTTGAATTAGATACATGTAACTGAAACACATGGCCTCCTGTTTCAATGTCAACCCCTACTGATAAAGGGTCTTTGTAGCCCTCTAAACTAGTAAACCTATGATAATACTCTGTAGTAATATTTACTCTTTTACTTACTCTTTGTCTAAAGCCAATTCCTAATGAATAAAAATCGTTGGGGGTGGTTTTAGTATCTACCATATTATAATGAATTAAAGTAGGTGATAATTGCAAAGAAAAATAATCGTTCACCTTGCTTGCAAGTAGTAATTGGTGCGAGAAAGAAAATTTATCCGACACATAGGGCGTATAAGTAGTAACAGCCTCACGCAATGATTTATAAATAAAAGAGCTTGCATAGCTTAGACTAAATGGAATATTTCGCTGGCCTTGTTGTTGTCTTATAATTTTATATTTTAAAAAACCATCATACTGCTTTTGATAAGTGCTACGGCCAATACCTATCATGAGCCTGTCTGTAAGCCCGTAGTCTAAACCTATGCGCATAGTGGCCTGGTCTAATCCGAAAAAGTTATAACCTCCGTCGCTGATTGGCCCAAAGCGGTGCATAATTTTAAAATCTAAAACACCCGGCCCTACATTCTCAATTGACTGGCCATTCACAATTCTAGTAGATTTAAAGGTACCTGTGGTAAAATCCGAATTAGTAGAATTCGTTTTTTCTGAAAATAAATCTACATTTTGCGCGCGCGCCGTAAGCGTAACTAATAATGTAAATACTACTAAATGAAGGGAACGTAAAAACATAATTTCTAATTTTGGTATTTACAATTCACTTTTATCTTAGCCTCATTCGCAATTTTTTCTCCAATGTATAAACCCTTAATACCGTAGTCCTTAATTTTTATACTAAACTCTCCGGTAATTGTGGGCTTTCCCTCAGCAATTTGTAAAGTTCCATTGGTACTTACTTTTTGCGAAGTTCCGTGTATGGTTAAACTACCTTCAATAG
>JBEGKS010000087.1:0-5818 GCA_041183945.1 Bacteroidota bacterium
TTTTCAATTGCATTTAAATTGATGGTTTGATTAATTTTTGTAAAACCATACGTATTATTGTCAAAATTAAAAGCGGATCCTGCTTGACCACCTGTAATATTAATAGTTCTGCTATTTGTTACTTCCGCATTTGTCCAATAAGTATTACTAGCTAGTTTATTTGGCAAAGCAGTTATTGCATTAGATGTAGAGGCCCCAATTATTATATGTAATAAATTGAAATCTTTATTGTTTAATAAACTTCCAAATTCACCCGCCGGAGCTGGTTCTGCACCTGGGAATCCAAATTTTTGACCTGTATTAAACGCTTTTAAATCAATGCTACTTCCTACTACATCGTTTCCTAAATTTATTAATATTTCAACACGCTCTCCAGGCATTAGTTTTACTCTATTTACGGCAACTGGTGCATTTAATAACCCACCATCATTTCCAATAATGTTAAAAGTCCTATTATCACTTAATCCGATATCATATCCTCTCTCAATTTCAGCATTTAATAATCTTAATCTCACAAACTGTTTTGGCAATGAAATTTGTGCATTCAATGTTCCGTTTGCTATAAGATAATCTCCATAGGCACCTGTAATGTCAATTGAATTATCTGTATTAAATCTTCGACTTGAAAATACTATTGGAATATCATCAGTACCATAAGTTCTTGGTAAAGCCAATGCGGATTCAGCAGGGTCCTTTACAATAATGAACCCACCCGCTCCTTTCGCTAGTTGCTCATAAGTTTTCATATGAAGGTGTGGATGATACCAATAAGTACCCGCATTATTTTTTATTTTAAAATTGGGTGACCAAGTTGCTCCAGCGTCAATAATTTGATGGGGGCCACCATCCATTACTGCGGGAATATGAAACCCATGCCAATGTACTGTGGTTTGATCTGATAAATTATTTTTTACATTTATTTTTACATCATCTCCCTGATTCATAAAAAGCGTAGGGCCCCAAAAACTATTTCCATTATACCCATAAGTTGCAGTTAATGCACCAGTTTTAAATTGCTTCGTGGCCTTATCTAAGGTTAAATTGAAATTTGTTCCAGTGATTGCAGGAGGAACAAAGAGTTCGTTATAGGTGTTTGTGGTGCCGCTATTACTTGTGTCAGTAGTGCTTGTTGTGGTACTTGCCTTATTACAAGAAACAGCAATAATTACCATTGATATTAGTAATATTCTGAATGTATTTACAATCATAAGAAGATATTTAGCTATTAGATGTTTCAAATATAATTTTCCTTCGGCAAAATATATTGTTAATATTACCGAAGGAATTGAATAGCTTAAACATCTATTATAAGTACATTTTGATTGAAAAAGAGCTCATAGCAAGTTTGAAGCAGGGTGAAGCCTCCGCTTTCAAGGTCCTAGTAGAAAACTACCAGGACAGAGTATATTATAGTGTCCTGAATATACTTCATAATGCGACCGAGGCAGAAGATACAGCGCAGGAGACTTTTATTCAGGTGTATAAATCTATTAGTGGTTTTAAAGAGGAATCAAGCTTGGCTACTTGGATTTACCGAATTGCGATAAGAAAAGCCTTAGAAAAAATTAGGAAACATAAAAATAGACAACGACTACATTCAATTGTTCCTTGGTGGATGCCTTCTGAAGAAAAAAGTGTAGATGCGGCTTATTTGAACCCTGGTATTAATAACGAAAATAAAGAAAAAGCAACCTTGATATTTAAAGCTATTAGTGAACTCCCCCATAATCAAAGAGTTGCTTTTACGTTAATAAGAGTTCAGGGAATGAAGCATGAGGAAGTAAGTGAAATAATGCAATTAAGTATAAAAGCAGTCGAGTCACTTTTGAGCAGGGCTAAAGAAAATTTAAAAAATAAATTGAAACATTATTATAACTCATAAACATTTTATTATGAAAAATATGTCTAACGAGCAATTTGAACATGAAATGAATATCATTTCAAACTTAAAAGAAGTAGGTGCTCCTAACTTTTTTTATACAAGATTAAAAGCCAGAATGGAAAAGGAGAAATTGTCTAATGAATTAGCAAACCCCTTGAAGCCAATATTAGTGATCTGCGCTTTAACCTTGTTTTTATTTATTAATAGCTTACTCTTAAAAAATAATTCAAATATAGTTAACACAAATTCGAGTCAAGAAATGGAGGCTTTTGCAGCATCCTATGATCAAACAATTTCAAATTAAATTATTTATTATGAGAAATATATTAAATAACAAAGTTGTAGCCTGGCTAATAGGTGTATTAATTCTAGCCAATATAGCGACATTAACATTTTTTTGGATAGGACATTTGAAAAACCAAAGAGACAATTCTCCAAAAGAGTTCTTAGCGAAAAGTTTACAATTTAGCGAAGCTCAAAAAAACGCCTATTTTGAATTAGCAAAAAATCATAATGAAAACGCTAATAAAATTAGAGAGCAAATTAAAATTAACAAGGAGAATCTTTTTCAATTACTAGAAACCGAACAAATAGTTGATAGTGTAAAGAATACTGCTGCATTAAAAGTAAGCTTATCAATACAAGCACTGAATATTTTAACTTTTGATCACTTTAAAAAAGTAAGGGCATTGTGCACAGAAGAACAAAAACCAAAATTTGATGAATTAATTCAAAAAATGGTCAACTCCGTTAATAACCCACAAAAAGGCCCTCAAGCACCTATCAAATAATTTCTATTTACATTTTTTAAAAATAAATTAATACTTCAAATACATGAAGCACTACTACACTATTGTCTTTACTTTTATTGCAACCTTAACATTCGCACAAAATAACAAACAAAATATTAGAGGACTAGTTCTTGATAAACTAACTCAATCACCTATACAGGGTGCGGCAGTTCATATTTCGAATAGTAATAAAAAAACAATAAGTGATTCAATCGGGAATTATACATTTAGCGAATTAAACCCTGGCAGGTATGATTTAAAAGTTACTTATAGTGGATATAAAGAATTTTATATTCCAAATGTAGTGGTTACCTCAGGTAAAGAAATCATTTTAGACATTGGTTTAGAGGAAGATTTTAAAAGCTTAAAGGATGTAGTAGTTAAATCATCTAACAAAGCTTCTAGCATCAACAAAATGGCTACTGTAAGTGCCCGTACTTTTTCAATGGAGGAAGTAAATAGATATGCAGGAGGGAGAAGTGATCCTGCTCGTTTAGCTGCTAATTTTGCAGGCGTAATCAACCCAGATGATAGTAGAAATGATATAGTAATTAGAGGAAATTCACCTACAGGTGTATTATGGAAAATAGATGGCATGAATGTAACCAATCCTAACCATTTTGCATCCATTGGAACTACAGGAGGAGCAGTGAGTGCCTTAAATACGAATTTATTAAAAAGCTCCGATTTCTTCACCTCGGCCTTCCCTGCAGAATATGGTAATGCCAATGCAGGTGTATTTGATATTGGATTTAGAAATGGTAATAATACCAAAAAAGAAACCACCTTGCAATTAGGTGTCATTACAGGATTAGAAGCAACTACAGAAGGACCTATTAAAAAAGACAATGGTTCCTCCTACCTTGTGGGTTATAGATATTCTTTAGCAGGTATTGCTCAATCCATGGGAATTAATATTGGTACCACTGCTACTCCATCTTATCAGGATTTGTCATTTAAACTCAATAGCGGTACTACAAAAATGGGAAAGTTTTCATTATTCGGAATTTATGGAACTAGTACAATTGCTTTAGAAAGCGGAGGTGATAAAAATTCATTGTATGGTAATGGCAATCAAGCAGATTTTTCAAGCAAACTTGGCACTATTGGATTAAACCATTTTAAACAAATAAATAGTAAATCCTATATTAGTTCTACCATTGGATTAAATTATTCAAAAACAGATATCACTAACTATGGTTTCGATAGATTGACAGAGGTTTCCTTCCAAAGAGACATTTCAAAAACTGCCAAAACAGGATATAATTTTAGTACCTCTTATAATTCAAAAATTAATTCAAGGCTATTTGTAAAAATTGGATTAGATAACCAATTACTAGGATTAGACCTTTACTCCAAAAACAAACAAAGGATAAATGATGATTTTAAACAAGTTTGGGATTACAATAGTCAAACTAATCATGCTCAAGCCTTTATCCAAGCAAAATATAATTTAAGTGAAAAGCTTACACTTAATACTGGAATTCACTATCAAAAGTTTTTCTTGAATAATTCAAGCTCAGTTGAACCACGATTAGGCTTAAAATATGATATTAATAACAATAGTAGCTTCACATTTGGTTATGGTATGCATTCTCAAATGCAACCCATTAATGTATACTTTTTGCAAAGCCAAAATGTGGATGGAACCTATAGTTACAATAATAAAAACCTAGACTTTACTAAGAGCAATCATTATGTAATTGGTTATAACCTACAACCAGCGCAAGATTGGAGAATTAAAACTGAGATCTATTATCAAAGATTATACAATGTGCCAGTTAACACTTTTTCAAGTAGTTATTCCATGTTAAACACAGGCGCGAGTTTCAATACTGAATTGGAAGATAATTTAATCAATAAGGGAACTGGTACTAATTACGGCTTAGAACTTACCGTTGAGAAATTTTTTAGCAAAGGTTATTATGGCTTATTTACATCCTCTATATTTGATTCAAAATATACTGGAAGTGATGGAGTTGAAAGAAACACTGCATTTAATGGCAAATATGTATATAATATATTGGTAGGTAAAGAATGGAATGTAGGTGCAGGTAAAAGAAATAAAACAAGTATTGATTTTAAATTCACCAACGCAGGTGGCAGGTATTATACACCCATTGATGTTGCAAGCTCACAAACAACTGGCCGAGAACAACTATCAACCAATGTTTACTCAAGTCAATACCCCAGCTATACAAGAATGGATATTAAATTTGGATACACATTCAATAGCAAGGTTAAAAAACTTTCACAAACATTTTCTCTAGACATTCAAAATGTCACCAACCATAAAAATGTTTTTTCACAAAGCTATGATGACAGAAATCAAAATGTTAGCTGGAAATACCAACTCGGCTTTTTTCCCAATTTTGTTTATAAAATACAATTCTAATAATTCCTCACGCGAGGAACTTCATATAAAATCAATTTCAGATGTAAAAACGAGTTGTCTAATTAACAAATTAGATCTTTAATTTATTTTCTTTATCTCTTTCAAATCAGCAATGTCCTGACTTCTGCCTGACGCAGTTTTGTTAACTATAAATTCTTTGAGTCCAATATACTTTACTTCGATCCCATTCACATCCACAAGTAATTTATTTGGAAAAGCATCTTCAAATTTTACACCATCAATCGTATTCAAAATATCAATTCTCAAAGGCGGGTATCCTATTTGTGTAACATAACCTTCTTGCATAAAATCAGACTTAGTTAGACCAAGACTTGATAAACCAAATTCTTTTATTGCTATAACTAATTTTTCTGCATTAGTTTCTGAACTATTGATCCAAATATCTAAATCTCCAGTATGTCTTGGTTTGCCATGAAATGCTAATGCGTAGCCACCAACCACCATATAATCAACCAGGTGTTTATTAAGGATTTTTACAAAATCTTCAAAATCTTGGGCTATTGTCATGCTTTCAGTTTTCTTCTTACTACATGTGACTTATCCATCCTAGTAGTTTTTAAATCTACAGTTTGAGAAATTAAAAATGTCACCGCTTCAAGCCTTTTTATCAAAGGTTGAGCTAACCAATAGTTCAAATCATTCATTTTTTCATCAAATGATTTTAATGGCGCTTTATGTAAAACTGGTGCGATATTCATATTCAGAATTGACTATAAAGTTACTTAAAAT
>JBEGKS010000088.1:0-6768 GCA_041183945.1 Bacteroidota bacterium
CCTCTCTATTAGGACTGCAAATGTAAAATAAATAATTGGTGTTTTAGGAATTAGCTAATCCAAATAGCTTTTCCGCATTGCTTGTTGTTATCTCCGCTACTTCATGCAGTGGTATATTTTTAATCTCTGCTAATTTCATGGCCACTTGTATCATATAAGATGGCTCATTTGTTTTTCCACGATAAGGTACAGGTGATAAATAAGGGGCGTCTGTTTCTAAGACCAGCCACTGCATAGGAATATCTTTAATGGCTTCTGCCACACCTGCATTTTTATAAGTAAGCACACCACCTAAACCTAAATGAAAACCCATGGCAATTATTTGTTCAGCCGATTCCCTACTTCCACTAAAGCAATGAAAAATTCCACGCAATCCTTTTTTAGCAAAAGGCTTAACCGCTTCAATGGTTTCACCCATGGCATTACGTGTATGAATTACAATAGGTAGTTTATAATCCAAGGCCCAGTCCATTTGTTTTTCAAAAGCAATCATTTGCTCAGCCATAAATGTTTTATCCCAATAATAATCAAGTCCTATCTCCCCTATGGCTATAAATTTTCTTTTTTGTAATTGCGCTTCTATAATAGCCAATTCATCATTCACATTTTCTTTCACAGAACAAGGATGCAATCCCAACATAGCCATACAATTTTTGGGATAGCTTGCTTCCACTTCTAACATAGCATCTAAAGTACTACTATCTATAGCAGGCATAATAATAGTATCAATGCCATTATCCATTGCATTTTTCATGATACCTTCAATATTTTCTTTTAAAGGAGATGAATAGAGGTGGGCATGTGTATCAATAAATCTCATAGGACTCAAAAGGGTTACTTAGACTACAAAAAAAAACTATTTTTTACTCATTACATAATAAACCCTATAATATGTCGTTTTAGCTATGTAGACAACAATGGTCTTATTAGTACAGACAACAAACTTTGTTTTTTATAGGGTACGGATTATACGGCTGGGGTTTATACCTTGGCCTTTTTTTTCTTTAATGCTTTTTTGCTTTAAAAGAATAACCCAAATTACTAAAATGAGCAAGCATAGCAGGCAGGGCTACTTTTAATCTTTCAAAGGCCTTAGCGCTATCATGAAAAACTACAATAGATCCTGCGCTTGTATTTTTAATTACGTTTTTAGTGCAAGCTTCGGGCGATAAGTTTATATCAAAATCTCCACTTAAAACATCCCACATAATTATTTCTTGAGGCAAAGTTTTATCTGCTTTTATTTTATGTATCTGTGATCGAGTTATTCTTCCATAAGGTGGACGAAATAAATTAGACTGAATCAAGGCTCCTGCCATTTTTATATTTTCTATATAATTATTGGTATCTGTTTTCCATCCATTTACATGATCGTAGGTATGGTTGCCCACAGCATGACCTTCCTGAATTATTTGCGCATACAAATTTTGATGAGCTGCTACATTTTTACCAATGCAAAAAAAGCTAGCCTTGGCATTGTATTTTTTTAATTCCGCTAAAACAAAAGGGGTGGCCTCAACATGCGGCCCATCGTCAAAACTTAAATAAATTACCTTTTCAGTACCTGGCATTTTCCAAGTACAAGAGGGGTAAAAGGCCCTCAGCCAAAAAGGTGTTTTTACTAAATACATACCCAAAGATAAATAGTTCTTTTGCCCATTTGAATATTATCTTTGTATAAATAAAAAAGAGCATGGATTCAAAGGTTAGAGTAAGGTTTGCGCCCTCCCCCACTGGAGGCCTCCACTTGGGTGGCGTGAGAACGGTTTTATTTAATTACTTATTTGCAAAGCATCATGGCGGGGAATTTATTTTAAGAATAGAAGACACCGATCAATCTCGTTTTGTGCCCGGCGCAGAACAATATATTATAGACACCCTGAACTGGTGTGGACTTATTCCAGACGAAAGCACCGTGCATGGAGGTGCTTATGGCCCTTATAGACAAAGTGAAAGAAAAGCTACTTATACTCAATATGCACAAATTTTAATTGAAAAAGGTTTTGCTTATTATGCTTTTGACACCCCTGAAGATTTAGAAGAGAAAAGAAAGCAGGTTCCTAATTTTCAATACAGTCGTGCACATAGAATGGAAATGAAGAACTCCATTTCATTAAGTGAAAATGAAGTGATTGAATTATTGAAAAAAGGCACACCGCATGTTATTCGCATTAAAGTACCCGATGAAGAAGAAGTGGTTTTTACAGATATGATTAGAGGAGAAGTACGTTTTGATGTAAGCACTGTGGATGATAAAGTTTTATTAAAAGCAGATGGCATGCCCACTTATCATTTAGCAGTTGTAGTGGATGATTACTTAATGAAAATTACCCATGCTTTTAGAGGTGAAGAGTGGCTACCTAGTGCACCAGTACATATCTTATTATGGAAATATTTATTTGGAATAGATAAAATGCCGAAGTGGGCGCATTTACCTTTAATATTAAAACCAGAAGGAAGTGGTAAATTAAGTAAGCGTGATGGAGAGCGTTTAGGTTTTCCAGTTTTCGCCATGGATTGGATCGACCCTATTACTAAGGAAACCACCATTGGTTTTAAAGAAAAAGGATTTTTACCTGAAGCCTTTATAAATTTTTTAGCCCTTTTAGGTTGGAATGATGGAACAGATAAAGAAATATTTAGCTTGGATGAATTAATTGCGAGTTTTGATATTGAAAGAGTGCATAAAGGCGGTGCTAAATTCGATTATGAAAAAGCAAAATGGTTCAATCAAGAATGGATCAAAAGAACAGATAATAAAGTATTGGCTGAATTACTGCAACCCTTTTTAGAAGCTGCAAAAATTGAAGTACATGAAGCGCCTTATTTAGTAAAAGTCATTGGACTGGTAAAAGACCGTTGTCATTTATTAGCGGACTTTATAGCACAAAGTCATTTCTTTTTTGCTGCACCCACCACTATTGACACAGCAGCTATCCTACCTAAATGGGAAGAGAAAAAGCAGCGCTTCTTTGATGCATTAGTAAAACAATATGCACAAAAAATTGCAGAAGGTGTTAAAACATTGCCTGCAGCAAACCTTGAAGCAGGATTTAAAGAATTAGCCACTGCGCATGAAATAAAACCAGGCGATTTATTATTACCTCTTAGAATTATGCTAGTGGGTGGTAAATTTGGACCTGGGGTATTTGACATCATTGAATCAATTGAACTTTCTGATACGAATGCAAGAATTGAATATAGTTTGCGATTAATTTCAGGAAAATAATGTAATTTAATAGTAATGAAACCCATTAGAGTATTAGTAGCAAAAGTTGGACTAGACGGACATGATCGTGGCGCAAAAATAATTGCCACTGCGCTACGCGATGCGGGTATGGAAGTTATTTATACGGGTCTTCGTCAAAGCCCTGAGATGGTGGTGCAAGCTGCCTTACAAGAAGATGTAGACGCTATTGGCATTAGTATATTATCTGGCGCACACATGACGGTATTTCCAAAAGTGTATCAACTGATGCAAGAAAAAGGTTTGACCAATGTTTTATTAACGGGAGGCGGTATCATTCCTGAACAAGACAGTATCAAATTAAGAGACATGGGTATTGGTACTTTATTTGCTCCTGGCACCAATACTGCCGATATTGCTAGCTATATAAAAGATTGGGTCGCCGCAAATCATAAGTAATCTGCTTTTTTAATTTATAAATTGCAACTATATGTCATCATTCCACACTTTGTTTACAAAAATGGAAGATCATACCTTGATCATTACCATTAATCGTCCCGACAAATTAAACGCATTGAATCAACAAGTAATGAAAGACTTAGATGCAGTCATGGACAGAGTATATAAATTTCCAGAAATTAAAAGTGTAGTGATAACGGGTGCGGGATTAAAAAGTTTTGTAGCAGGCGCCGATGTAAAAGAATTTGAAACCTTATCTAAAGAAGAGGCTACCGCCCTTGCCAAAAGAGGACAAGATGTATTTTTTAAAATAGAACATTCTCCAAAACCAGTAATTGCTTGTGTAAATGGTTTTGCACTAGGCGGTGGTTGTGAATTAGCGATGGCTTGTCACTTTGTTATTGCTTCTGAAAGTGCAGTATTTGGTCAACCAGAAGTAAACTTGGGTATTATGGTGGGATATGGTGGTTCACAAAGATTAACTCAAAGAGTGGGCAAAGGAAGAGCCATGGAATTAATCATTACGGGTAAAACAATTAATGCTACCCAAGCTATGAATTATGGATTAGTAAACTATGTAGTGCCTCAAACTGAATTATTAGATAAAGCCTTTTCTATATTAAGAGTAGTGCATGAAAAAGCACCTAAGTCTGTGGGCAATTCCATTAAGGCAGTGAATGCAGCTTGGAATGAAGCTGAAAATGGTTACGATATAGAAGCTTCATTATTTGGTGAATGCTTTACCACCCATGATGCAAAGGAAGGTATTACTGCATTTATAGAGAAAAGAAAGCCTGAATTCAAAGGGAATTAATTTCTCCTATTTGCTTATTAATTTCCCCTATTTACTTAATTAATTTATGAGCAGTTTAGTACCTTTGCGTTAGAAAAAATAACAGTATGGAATACAGAATTGAGAAAGATACGATGGGTGAAGTGAAAGTACCTGCTAATGTTTATTGGGGTGCTCAAACACAAAGAAGTATTGACAATTTTAAAATTGCACAGGATATTAATAGAATGCCTAAAGAAATTATTAAAGCATTCGCCTATTTAAAAAAAGCAGCTGCCCTTACTAATTTTGATGCAGGTGTTTTACCTAAAGAAAAATCGGATTTAATTGGTCAAGTTTGTGATGAAATTATTGCAGGCAAATTAGACGACCAATTTCCTTTAGTGGTTTGGCAAACAGGAAGTGGTACACAGAGCAATATGAATTTAAATGAAGTCATTGCTTACCGTGCCCATGTAATTAAAGGTGGAAGCTTAAGCGACAAAGAAAAGTTCTTACATCCGAACGATGATGTAAACAAGTCACAATCTTCAAACGACACTTTTCCAACGGCGATGCATATTGCAGCCTATCAAATTTTAACGGAAACTACTATACCAGGTATTACTGCTTTAAAAAATACTTTAGAAGCGAAGAGCAAGGACTTTATGCATATTGTTAAAATAGGTCGTACCCATTTTATGGATGCTACCCCTTTAACATTAGGCCAAGAAATATCAGGGTATGTAAGTCAATTAAGTCATGGCTTAAAAGCTATTCATAATACATTAGCACATTTAAGTGAACTTGCCTTAGGAGGTACTGCAGTTGGAACAGGTATTAATACGCCTAAAGATTATTCAGTAAATGTGGCCAAACATATTGCAAAGTTAACTGGCCTTCCTTTTATTACTGCTGAAAATAAATTTGAGGCATTGGCTGCACACGACGCTATTGTGGAGGCACATGGCGCTTTAAAAACAGTGGCAGTTAGTTTAATGAAAATTGCGAACGATGTGCGTATGTTATCTTCAGGTCCACGCAGCGGCATTGGAGAAATTTTTATTCCAGACAATGAGCCAGGTTCTTCTATCATGCCAGGTAAAGTAAACCCTACTCAATCAGAAGCATTAACTATGATTGCTGCTCAAGTAATGGGCAATGATGTAGCTATTAATATTGGTGGTTCAATGGGACATTTTGAATTGAATGTTTTCAAACCAGTGATGATTTATAATTTCTTACACAGTGCGCGTTTAATAGGTGATGGTTGCGTAAGCTTTAATGAATTTAATGAAAAATGCGCTATAGGCTTAGCACCAATTGAAACCAACATTAACAAGCATGTTAACAATAGTTTAATGTTAGTGACTGCGCTGAATACAAAAATTGGCTATTACAAAGCCGCTGAAATTGCACAGAAAGCACATAAAGAAGGTACTACCTTAAAAGAAATGGCTGTGAAATTAGGATATGTAACCCCTGAAGAGTTTGATGCATGGGTGATTCCTAAAGATATGGTCGGTTTGTAGGTGAAGATTCTACGTGATATAATATCCTACTTCTGCGCTATCAAGAGAATAAATACCTATTTCTCACTCTCTATCGCTGCGCTCAAAGTTCGTTCGAAATAGTATTAATTCTCTTTTACGCGAAGTTTTGATATAGAGTTCATCAGTGAATATTGTATTTCACTCCTACGCTTTGAGCCATAGCGTAAAAAATCATAAATTCTAACGTTCAAAAAGTCAGCATGTTTGAGCACGAAGTGCGAGTTCTGACTTTTAGTTAGAATTTATGAATTTTAGCGTCATGGCGAGCCGAGAAGGATGAAATGCAATATTCACAGATGAATTATTCTCTTGATAGCGCAGGATGAAATATAATATTTACAGATGAATTTTTAGAAAACTCTTTCGCCATTCAAATAGGTCTTCAATACTTTTACCTGCAGAATACTATCAGTAGGAACTTTCATTAAGTCTTTATCTAAAATAATAAAGTCTGCTCTTTTACCTATTTCAATACTACCTACTTGTTTCTCCATTCTATTCGCTTTGGCTGCCCAAATGGTCATTCCACGAATAGTTTGCTCACGCGTTAAAGCGTTCTCCATTTGAAAACCACCTGCAGGGAAACCCTTGCTGTCTTGTCTTGCTACGGCTGCTAAAAATGTTTTAAAAGGATTAATTTCTTCCACCGGAAAATCGGTTCCTAGGGGCAACCAGTTATTTTGTTCTAATAATTGTTTGAATGCATAACCTCCTTTTAAACGCTCAGCACCTAATCTATCTTCTGCCCAATACATATCGCTAGTTGCATGTGTAGGCTGCACAGAAGGTATAATACT
>JBEGKS010000089.1:0-10051 GCA_041183945.1 Bacteroidota bacterium
CCTAATAATAGTAAGGTGATTATTGATTGTACTAATTCTAAATCAATTGCCTATGATGTGATTGAAATTATTAAAGATTTTGAACACAATGCAAAAACAAAATCAATCGAAGTAGAGAAAATAAATTTTAAGCCATAGTATGTTACTGTTAAAGCGAACAATTTTATTGCTTGGGTTCATTGGTGTGATCAATAATTCAGTCATTGGTCAATCAAATAATGTAGGAACTTGGTTTGTTTATTTTGGAAATCAAAAAATAAATGACAAGTGGAACATACAATCTGATTTCCAGTATCGTGATTATCGATTTTTGGGTCAAAGAAACCAATTGCTGGCTAGGGCAGGCTTGGGGTATAATTTAAAACCGCAAAATCATAATTTGCTTTTAGGGTATGCCTATATTGCTACTGACGCTTATGATGAATTTGATAATAATACAAGTACAAAAATTGAAAATAGAATTTATCAACAGTATTTGTACCGGAATAAGATAGGTTTAAATGCTTTGACACATCGAATTCGATTGGAAGAGCGTTTTTTCCCAAGTGAATTTGGCTTGAGGGCAAGGTATTTTATTTCAGTACAAAAACCTTTAGGGAGTAAAAATATTGCTAAAGGAAATACCTACTTATCCGCATATAATGAATTATTTGTCGATTTAAAAGAAGCAAAATTTGACCGAAACCGATTATATGCTGGCTTGGGTATTGGTATTAATGAGTCAATACGGGTGGAAACAGGGTATATGATTCAAGCACAAAAAAATATTACTAGGGGTCAGTTGCAATTAATATTCGTTAACAATTTGCCTTTTAAAAAACAACAAAAAAAAATATAAAAATAATAATATGAAAACATTAACCAAAGAATTGCAATCTGCTATAACACCAGCACTTGCATTGGAGCTATTAAAAGATGGAAATAAAAGATTTGTAAATAACCTTAAAATAAATAGGAACCTTTTACAACAAGCGAATGAAACATCTGATGGTCAGCATCCATTTGCAGTAATCCTAAGCTGTATTGATAGTAGAACCTCGGCCGAATTAATTTTTGACCAAGGTTTAGGGGATGTATTCAGTGTGAGGATTGCAGGGAATATTGTCAATGAGGATATTTTAGGTAGTATGGAGTTTGGCTGTAAAGTTGCGGGCGCTAAAATTATCGTAGTACTAGGTCATACCAAATGTGGTGCGGTTAAAGGAGCATGTGATAATGTTGCATTGGGAAATTTAACTGGATTGATTTCTAAAATTAAGCCAGCAGTTGAGCAAGAATCGGTTACTTCTGAAAATAGAAATTCAAGTAATAGTGCTTTTGTTGAAAATGTAGCAGAATTGAATGTGAGCTTGTCAGTAAAAAATATTTTGTTAAAAAGTCCAATCATCGCTGACATGGTGAAAAATGGTGACATTGGAATTGTTGGGGGTATACATGATATCACCACAGGCGAAGTGAAATTTTTTGAGTAAGGGTTGATTTAGTTTAATGCGACACGGGCCATCATTCTTGATGGCCCATTTTTTGTTTAGTGCAAATGACTAACGGAGTGACATTAACTAAGCGAATCCTTTTAAACTTAACAAGATATTATTAATTAAGTAGCAAGTTAATTTGTATTTTTGCAAATGCTATTTATGAATAGAAAATTTATCTTTCTCCTCTTCTTAGGAGTCTTAGGAATTACCCATCAAATCAAGGCGCAAGAAATTACTACCGTAAATGGCACAGTAAAAGATAAGCTTACTGGCGAATCAATTATTGGTGCTGTAATTAAAATTGAGCAGTTAGCCAATGTGGTAGTTACGTCAAATGAATATGGTTTTTATGCAATTTCCTTGCCCAAGGGTAAATATGATTTAAGAATTAGTTTTGTAGGGTATGAAGAGAAAAGAATTCCAATTTTATTGAATGCCCCTTTAATTACCAATGTTTTTTTAGAAAGCAAAAATCAACTTACCGAAGTGGTAGTGTCATCTAAGCGAAAGGATGATAACTTAACAAAAGCACAGATAGGCACAGAGACGCTAAATATGCAGTCCATTAGTAAGGTGCCTGTAATTTTTGGCGAGAAAGATGTTTTAAAAACGATTCAGTTGCTCCCTGGCGTAAAGTCGGCAGGGGAGGGGAATAGTGGATTTTATGTAAGAGGTGGTGCTGCAGATCAAAATTTAATATTGCTTGACGAAGCCCCTGTCTATAATGCGTCGCATTTACTGGGTTTTTTTAGTACGTTTAACAGTGACGCAATTAAGGACGCTACTTTAATAAAAGGGAATGGGCCAGCACAATATGGGGGGAGGTTATCCTCTGTGCTAGATGTAAAGATGAAAGATGGTAATAATAAAAATTATACAGTTAATGGCGGGCTTGGTTTAATCAGTAGTAGATTAAGTATTGAAGGACCCATTCAAGAAGATAAATCTTCCTTTATTTTATCAGGAAGAAGAACATATGCAGATGTATTTTTAAAAGCTACCGAAAAATTCAAGGATAATATATTGTACTTCTATGATTTGAATGCAAAAGCAAATTATAAAATAGATGATAAGAACAGAATCTATTTTTCTGGTTATTTTGGTCAAGATGAATTAGGGTTAGGAAGTAGTTTTAGGATTAATTGGGGCAACAAAACTGGAACAATACGTTGGAATAGAATTGTCAATAATAAATTATTCTTAAATACATCCTTCATCTACAGTGACTATAGCTATAATGTAGGTTTAAAAAATGGTGAAACTAATTTTAATGTAAATTCAAATATTAAGGATGTTAATCTTAAGCAGGATTATACTTATTACCTAAATCCAAAAAATACGATTCGTTTTGGGTTTAATTCAATTTTACATACCATTACGCCGAGTGTTTTTAGCGGTACTGTTAACAATAATATTAATAAAGTAGGAAGAAATGGACTTGAAAACGCATTCTATTTTAATAATAATTTCAAAGCAAACCAACAGCTCACATTTGATTATGGTTTAAGAATATCCGCCTATTCAATAATGGGCGGGGATCAATATAATATTTATAATAACAATGCAATAACCCAATCTATTTTATTACAAAAAAATGAATTTGGAAAAACATACATGAATGCTGAACCAAGATTCACCAGTAATTATAGAATTAATGACTTAAGTAGTTTTAAGATAGCCTATGCGCGTAATGTGCAACATTTACATTTATTAAGTAATGCCACTGCGGCAAGCCCTTCGGATCAATGGATAGGGAATTCGTATAATATTAAACCGGAATTAGCGGATCAAACAAGTATAGGTTATGCAAGGAATTTCAAAAATAATACTTATGAATTGGGTGCGGAGTTATATTATAAGGCAATGCAAAACCAATTAGATTATAAAGATGGGACCAATATCAACACGATTGCTGATGTGGAAAGTGCTTTGTTATACGGCGTTGGACGTGCGTATGGCTTTGAGTTTTTAGTAAAAAAGAAAATTGGCTTTTTTTCTGGATGGATAAGTTATACATTGTCAAAAACTGAAAGAAAAATAGATGGTATCAATGAAGGAAACTGGTATAATGCAAAGCAAGATAGAACCCATGATGTTTCGATTGTTACGATTCTAGAACTCAATTCAAAATGGACTATTTCCGGTGTTTTTGTTTATAGTACTGGAAATGCAGTCACCTTTCCTACTGGGAAATATGCTTTAGGTGAACAAACCATTTATCAATATGCGAATCGTAATGCGAATAGAATGCCTGATTACCATCGACTTGATTTAAGTGCCACTTATGAAAATAAGAACAAGAAGAAAAATATAGGCTCATGGAACTTTAGTTTGTATAATGTTTACGGAAGGGAGAATGCGTATCAAATAACATTCCAAGATGATCCTTTAGATAATTCAAAAACGCAAATTATACAAACTGCTTTATTTAGATGGGTGCCGAGCATAACTTATAATTTTAAATTTTAATGATGATGCATTTCAATTTTTTTAAATATTTATATTTTATATTATTTCTTTTTGCAAGCTGTGAAAAAGTAATTACGCTACCTATAGAAATGAATGATTCAAAAGTTATCATTGAAGCTAATATTACTGATCAGCCTGGCCCTTATTTTGTAAAGCTTTCCAAATCAATCAGTATTAACGAGCCTAATATTTACCCAATAGTTAGCAATGGCAGTATTATTATTTCTGATAATATAGGAACCAAGGATACGCTTAAACATACAAGTGGCGGTATTTACAAAACAAATAGGATTCGTGGTGTTTATGGTAACACTTATTATTTAGAAGTTAAGGTAGATGGTAAAATGTATACGGCACAAACTACAATGCCGATGAAAGTAAATTTAGACAGTCTAAGGATTAATTCATTTCCTGTAAATGGTGAAAATAGGTATAGTATTATTCCTGTTTATCAAGACCCAGTGGTGCTTGGTAATAGCTATCGATTCATTCAAAAAATAAATGACTCTCTGGATGGTATCTATAACATTTTTAACGACAACCTTAATAACGGGAAAATTAATCAACGCCCATTAAATAATGGTACCGAAACACTTTCGGTCAAATTATTTGATAGTGTTTCAGTTGAAATGCAATGTATAAGTCCGGCGACTCATTTATATTTCTATTCACTTTCACAACAAAGTGGTGCAGGACCTGGTGGAGGCACAGCGCCATCCAATCCGCCTAATAACATTATTGGTGGTGCCCTTGGGCTTTTCTCAGCGCACACTTCTCAAACTAAAGTGATTAGAATAGTAAATAAGTAATAAAAGACAACTGAAACAGCTTGGCTAATGTTTTCTTAATTCGGCGAATACCTTTTAATAAGCTTTAAGGAAGACCCTTTTACCAATAGTTGTTCTTCAATGTCAAAATCGTTTTGAAGGCCTAGCCAGAAGTTTGGGGTATTACCAAAGTATTTTGAAAGTCTCAAAGCAGTGTCAGCAGTTATGCTTCGATTACCATTTATTATTTCAGATATTCTTGTTTGAGGTACTCCAATATCCATACATAGTCTATAAGCACTTATTCCTAATGGGGTAAGAAATTCTTCTTTTAAGACATCTCCTGGGTGTATGTTTTTTAATTTTTTCATAGTGTCTATTTAATGATAGTCAATAATTTCAACTTCTTCTGCATTTTCATTACTCCAGATGAAGATTATTCTCCATCTATTATTTATTCTTATTGAGTAATATCCTGACAAATAACCTTTCAATTTCTCTAAGTGGTTAAATGGCGGTATTGATAAGTCTACTAAATTTTCTGATCTATGTAGCATTCTCAATTTTCTTCTTGCTATTTCTTGAATGGTAATTGGCAATTTCATTGACATTTCACCATTCCAAATCTTTAGGGTTTCTTTATTTCCAAAACTAAGTATCATACTAACGTTTTACGATACTTACGCCAAAGGTAAGTATTTTATTTAAACTGCATAATACTTCAAAAGTTTTAAGGAATTGTTTCGGGAAATACGCACTGGCAAGCTTGTTTCGCGTCTTAGCATTAAAAAAGCCTCTCAACTTTGTTGAGAGGCTTTGTAGAGCGTACGGGATTCGAACCCGTATTACCTCCGTGAAAGGGAGGTGACCTAACCCTTAGTCGAACGCTCCATGTCCACTATGTTATTAGGGTCGCAATAGGTCGCAAACGCTTTACTGCCAAAAGTTTTTAGCTTTTTTAGTGAATATCAATGCCCTAGCGGGTTTTCAAATTTACCTATAGATATGCCCGAAATCCAATCTACTAAGCCCAAATACGATCAATTGTTTGTATAAATCCTTGATTTTGTTGATTTCTTCTTAGTTATTTGCCCCATATTTTTTAAAAAGATGGTACCTTTGCATCTCCTATTGAAAAATAAAAATTAATACAATGAGTTCAGTTAAAGTTGCAATCAATGGTTTTGGCCGTATCGGTCGTTTGGTTTTCCGCCAAATTTATAACATGGAAGGTATCGAAGTAGTGGCTATCAATGACCTTACTTCTCCAGCTGTTTTGGCTCACTTATTAAAGTATGATAGTGCACAAGGTCGTTTTAACGCCGATGTAAAATCAACTGAAGATTCAGTAGTCGTAAACGGACATGCTGTAAAAATATATGCTCAACGTGATCCTTCTCAAATTCCTTGGGGAGCGCACAATGTAGATGTAGTGATTGAATCAACTGGATTTTTTACAGATAAAGAAAAAGCAGAGTTACATATTAAAGCAGGTGCGAAGAGAGTAGTTATTTCTGCTCCAGCTACTGGCGATATGAAAACTGTGGTATTCAATACTAACCACGAAATTTTAGATGGTACTGAAACAGTTATCTCTGGTGCATCTTGTACTACGAACTGTTTAGCGCCAATGGCTAAAGTATTAGAAGATAAATTCGGTATTGTTACAGGTTTAATGTTAACAGTACATGCTTATACCAACGACCAAAACACTTTAGACGGACCGCATCCAAAAGGTGATTTACGTCGTGCACGTGCGGCTTCTGCAAACATTGTACCTAATAGTACTGGTGCTGCAAAAGCAATTGGTTTAGTATTGCCTTCTTTAAAAGGAAAATTAGACGGATCTGCACAACGCGTTCCAACCATCACAGGTTCTTTAACAGAGTTGACCACTATTTTATCAAAGAAAGTAACTGCAGAAGAAATTAATGCAGCTATGAAAGCAGCGGCGAATGAATCTTTCGGTTATACCGAAGATGAAATTGTTAGTTCTGATGTAATTGGTATTTCTTATGGTTCATTATTTGATGCAACTCAAACTAAAGTAATGACTCAAGGAGATGTACAAATGGTTAAAACAGTAAGCTGGTACGATAATGAAATGAGCTATGTAAGCCAGTTAGTGCGTACGGTGAAATATTTCGCAAGCAAAATAAAATAAGAATTTTTTTATAAAATGCCTTCCCTCGGGAGGGCATTTTTAATTTAGTTCCAATAGCATAAATTTAATAGCAATAAATAATAATTATGAGTTCATTTAAAGATTTTTCATTTGCGGGCAAGAAGGCCTTAATTAGAGTTGATTTTAATGTGCCTTTAAACGATGCCTTTGAAATTACCGACGACAATCGTATGCGCGCCACCATTCCTACCATTTCAAAAATATTAAAAGACGGGGGTAGTGTAATATTAATGAGTCATTTAGGTCGCCCTAAGGACGGCCCTACAGAAAAATATTCTTTAAAGCATATTGTAAAACATTTATCTGAATTATTAGGTGGATTGAATGTTCAATTTGCAAACGACTGCATTGGTGCGGAAGCCACTGATAAAGCAGCTGCTTTAAAAGCAGGTGAGGTTTTATTATTAGAGAACCTGCGTTTTTATAAAGAAGAAGAAAAAGGCGATACTGCTTTTGCACAAAAATTATCAAAACTAGGAGATGTATATGTGAATGATGCATTTGGAACAGCACACCGTGCACATGCATCTACAGCTATTATTGCACAATTTTTCTCTAAAGAAAATAGAACTTTTGGACTAGTAATGGAAGGGGAAGTAATGAGTGCAGAAAAAGTAATGCACGCTGCTCAAAAACCATTTACTGCTATTATTGGTGGTGCAAAAGTGTCGGATAAAATTTTAATTATTGAAAATTTATTAGAGCGTGCTACCGATATTATTATTGGTGGTGGTATGGCGTATACTTTTTTTAAAGCACAGGGTGGAAAAATTGGAAAGTCCATTCATGAAGACGATCGTATGCCACTTGCCTTAGAAATTTTAGCAAAAGCAAAAGCCAAAGGAGTGAATATTCATTTACCAGTAGATAATATTGTGGCTGATGATTTTAGTAATTCAGCGAATACAAAAACTTGTGCAAGTGGAGAAATACCCGATGGTTGGGAAGGATTAGATGTAGGAGAAAAATCGAGAGAAGACTTTGCAAAAGTAATTTTAGCAAGTAAAACTATATTATGGAATGGCCCGATGGGCGTTTTTGAAATGGAAAATTTTCAAGCTGGCACCAAGGCCATTGCAGTGGCAGTTGCAGAAGCTACTCAAAACGGCGCATTTAGTTTAGTAGGCGGTGGAGACAGTGTGTCAGCCGTTAACCAGTTTGGCTTTAATGATAAAGTTAGTTATGTAAGCACAGGCGGTGGCGCCATGCTAGAATATTTTGAAGGCAAAATACTTCCAGGAATAGCAGCTATTAAAGGCTAAAAGGTCAATAAAAATAGAATTAAGCCTAAGAACTTGTTAAATTCATCCCTTCAGCCTAGCTGAGGGGATTTTTTTGTCATGTAATTCCGTCATGCGCAAAGTTTGGCATCTGCTTTGCATTATCTTTACAAACAAATACAAAACTATGTTACGCAAAAATTTAGGTTTATTCATTTTCTTAGGTGTTATTGTTATTCTATTTGGAATGGGATGCAATGGCTACAACGGATTAGTAAACCAAGACGAAAATGTGAACCAATCTTGGAACAATGTTCAAAGTGACTATCAACGTAGAGCCGACTTAATACCCAATTTAGTGGCCTCTGTTAAAGGAGAAGCTAACTTTGAAAAAACTACTTTAGAAAATGTAATTGCTGCTCGTGCAAGCGCTACACAAATGAAAGTAGATGCCAAGGATTTAACGCCAGAAAAATTACAACAATTCCAAGCCAATCAAGGTCAGTTATCACAAGCCTTAGGTCGTTTAATGGTAGTTTCTGAAAACTATCCTAACCTAAAAGCCAATGAAGCTTTCCGCGGATTACAAGCTCAATTAGAAGGAACTGAAAATAGAATCAAAGTTTCTAGAAATGATTTCAATGGGGCTGTTGCTGAATACAATAAAAAAGCAAGATCATTCCCTATTAACTTATTAGCAAACGCTTTTGGGTTTAAAACTAAAGAAGGATTTAAAGCAGATGAAGGCGCATCTAAAGCACCTGAAGTTAAATTTTAACGCATCTCTATAAAGAATTCTTTAATCAAATTTATGTGGAATCCCTTTTCGCTATTTAAAACGAATACAGACAAATTATTGAATACCTCGGACAAGCAAATGCTTGTCCAGGCTATTCAAGCTGCTGAAAAAACAACCAGCGGAGAAATTCGTGTGCATGTGGAAAGCAGAACTAAAAAAGGCGATGCACTTTCAAGGGCCACAGAAATATTTTTCAAACAAAAAATGAATGCTACTAAGGAGCGCAATGGCGTTTTAGTTTATGTAGCAGTAGAAGATAGAAAGCTTGCCATCTATGCCGATCAAGGTATTTACGATAAAGTAGGTGTTGAATTTTGGTATAGCCAAGTGCAAGAAATGACGGCGCATTTTAAAGAAGAAAATTATGTAAAGGGCATGTCTGTTGTCATTGCAGAAATAGGCAAGGCGCTTACGAGTCATTTTCCTTATGACCGTGTAACAGATTCCAATGAATTATCGGACGAAATAATGATAGGTAAATAATTAATTCAAGCAAGTAGTCCAAATGAAATTAACCAAGCTATTTATTGTTTTTATAATTGCAGTATTTTCTTTTACTCATGCGCTAGCGCAAAATGTAATTGAAAAACTTAATCCACCTGTTTTAGTAACAGACTTAGCGGGTGTATTAAGCCCAGAACAAAAGCAAGCCTTAGAAAATAAATTAGTTGCCATTGATGATTCTAGTTCGAATCAAATTGCGGTGGTGATACTTCCTACATTAGACGGCAATCCTATTGAAGAGTATGCTACCAAACTTTTTAGAACTTGGGGCATTGGTAATAAAAAATCAAGAAACGGGGTTTTGTTATTGATTGCGATTCAAGATAAAAAAATTCGCATAGAGGTAGGATATGGTTTAGAAGGCGCTATACCCGATATTACTGCTAATAGTATTATTGACAACGATATTAAGCCTGCCTTTAGACAGCAAGCTTATTATGAAGGCATTGATAAAGCCACAGATGATATTGCAAAAGCTGCAGTGGGTGAATATAATGAGAAGCGTGAAAGAAGAACTAAAGGAAAGGGTAGCAATCCCTTACTCTTTGTATTTATATTATTTATTATAGTGGCCATACTTGGTAAGAAAGGCGGTGGCGGTGGTTCCAATATTGGTGGTGGAGGTTTTA
>JBEGKS010000090.1:0-5581 GCA_041183945.1 Bacteroidota bacterium
CTACAAAAAAGCCAAGGTCTCTCTGTGTATTCTCTGAAGCGAAATAAGTAAGTGAGGCACCCGCTTGTTCAAAAGCGCTCCAAAAAAATATGACGAAAAATGAAACTGTAAATAAAACAGCCACTTTTTTCTTCTGAATAATATCCAATGACTTATCAGAAAAAATAATAAAGGCGATTAAAATAATACAAGCAAGTAATAGCCAAAATAAATAACTCACTACTTTAATATCAATATACACTAAAGCAATAGTGACTAAAGAAATTAAAAATAAAAAGCCTACCATGGCTGGAATTTTTTGAAACCATTTTGGTGCGTCTTTAGGTGCTTCCCCAATAGCTTCGCCTTCTGGATTCACTAAATATTTTTTCTGAAAAACCATTTGAGTAATGACACTTAATAACATGGCAACACCGCCTGCAAAAAAAGCCCATTTAAAATCCCCGGACTTTCCAGTGTCTCCTAAAAAACCGCATACGAAGGGGCCAATAGCTCCACCTGTATTAATACCCATATAAAAAATAGTATAAGATGCGTCAATTCTAGAATCGCCTTTGGCATACAACTGGCCTACCATACTTGAAATATTGGGTTTGAAAAAGCCATTGCCTGCAATCATACAACCCAGTCCAATATAAAATAAAGGCATGGCTAGTCCTGCATTTTCATAAAAATGCCCGCAAAAAAATAATACAAATTCCCCAATGGCCATCACCAAGCCACCTGCAATAATAGAGCGGTTATTGCCCCAATACCTATCTGCAATATAGCCTCCTAAAAGGGGTGTTAAATAAACTAATCCTGTATAACTACCATATACTTGAGAGGCAAAAACTTTGTCAAATAACAAGGCCTTGGTCAAGAATAAAACCAAGATAGCGCGCATACCATAATAGTTAAAACGCTCCCACATTTCTGTTGCAAACAAAACATATAATCCTTTGGGATGTTTCTGAGTAGTGGATGACATAAGTAATTGTTTTATTTAATTGACTCAATTTAATAAAATCCATTCAATAAATTTTACTTTCGTGGTGCAATCCCTTTAATTATGAATATTTTACTCATTGGTAGTGGTGGAAGAGAAAATGCATTAGCATGGAAAATGGCCCAAAGTCATCAGTGTGATGAAATCTTTATAGCCCCTGGAAACCCTGGTACTGCTCAATTTGGAACGAATTTATCCATTGAAATAAACGATTTTGATGCTTTAAAAAAAGCAGCCCTAGCTCATCAAATTGAAATGATTGTGGTGGGACCAGAGGAACCTCTTGTAAAAGGGATTTATGATTTTTTTGCGAACGACCCCTTAACCGAACATATTAATATTATTGGCCCTTCTGCCAAAGCCGCTCAGTTGGAAGGAAGCAAGGCTTTCAGTAAACATTTTATGCAAAGACATCAAATTCCTACTGCTAGTTATGCCGAATTTACCCTTGAAAATTATGAGCAAGGCCTTGCCTATATTAGCGCTCATGCCCTACCCATTGTTTTAAAAGCAGATGGACTAGCTGCTGGCAAAGGCGTCATTATAGCTAGCACACATCAAGAAGCGCTTACGAGTTATAAAGAAATGCTACAGGACAAACAGTTTGGCGCTGCCAGCGATAAGGTAGTCATAGAACAGTTCTTGGAAGGTATTGAAGTGAGTGTTTTTGCATTAACCGATGGTACTCATTATCAAATCATTGGACATGCCAAAGATTATAAAAGAATTGGCGAAGGCGATACAGGTTTAAACACGGGAGGTATGGGTTGCGTAAGCCCTGTGCCCTTTATGGACGCCGCTTTTATGGATAAAGTAAATGCTCAAATTGTAGAGCCTACCATTAAAGGAATTCAGCAGGAAGGCCTTGTATATAAAGGTTTTGTGTTCTTTGGTCTTATGAATTGCAAGGGAGAACCCTATGTGATTGAATACAATTGTCGCTTGGGGGACCCTGAAACTGAAGTAATTCTACCTCGCTTAGAAACCGACTTAGTAAGTCTACTAGCGGCTGTCGATAATGGCACTTTAGAAGATGTAAATATTCAATACCATGACAATGCCTTTGCAACAGTGATGGCTGTAAGTGGTGGTTACCCTGGATCCTATCAAAAAAACTTTCCCATTGGTGGAATAGAGCTTGCACAGCAATTACCCGACAGCCTTGTATTTCAAGCTGGTACAGGGTTTCAAGAGAATACCATTGTTACCAAAGGAGGTCGCGTACTAACAGTAACTTGCCAAGGCACAGACCTACAAGATGCAGTTCAAAAAGCACAAAAAGCACTCTCCCATATTCAGTTTGAAGGCATGTATTTTAGAAAAGATATTGGCTACGAGTTTGCATAAAATTTTGGGTTAAAAAAACTTTGCGAATCATTTGCAAAAAGCTTTGTATTGTAAGGATTTTAGATGAATTTTGCTTCATTCAACTTGAACTATTCAAATAACGATCTACAATGGGATTATTTAATTTTTTTACGCAGGAAATAGCGATGGACTTAGGTACAGCCAACACGCTAATTATTCACAACGATGAAGTAGTAGTGAATGAACCTTCTATTATTGCTTTGAACAGGAATAATATGAAAGAAGTTTTAGGCGTGGGTAAAAAAGCATTGTTGATGCATGAAAAAACACATGAAAGTATTAAAACAGTTCGCCCCTTAAAAGACGGTGTAATCGCCGACTTTAACGCTGCTGAATTAATGATTCGCGAGTTGATGAAAATGATTTATCCAAAGAAGCCATTATTTCCTCCAAGTTGGAGAATGGTTATTTGTATTCCTTCTTCTATTACGGAAGTAGAAAAAAGAGCGGTGCGTGATAGTGCAGAACAAGCAGGTGCTAAAGAAGTATATATGATTCACGAACCTATGGCAGCTGCTTTAGGAATTGGTATTGATGTGGAAGAGCCTGTAGGAAATATGATTATTGATATTGGAGGTGGTACAACAGGTATTACAGTTATTGCACTTGCAGGAATAGTTTGTGATCAAAGTATTCGTATTGCAGGTGATGAGTTTACTGCAGATATTATGGAAGCCTTAAGACGTTATCATAGTTTATTAATTGGAGAGCGTACTGCAGAACAAATTAAAATTCATGTGGGTGCTGCTTTAAAGGATTTAGACAATCCTCCAGATGATATGCCTGTCAATGGTCGTGACTTAGTAACAGGTATTCCTAAACAAATTATGGTTACTTATCAAGAAGTAGCTGAGGCTTTAGATAAGAGTATTTTTAAAATTGAAGAGGCTATCTTAAAAGCCTTAGAAACAACGCCACCAGAGCTTGCGTCAGATATATACCGCAGAGGTTTATACTTAACAGGAGGTGGTGCACTACTTCGCGGCCTGGATAAAAGATTAAGTCAAAAAATAAAATTACCCGTGCATGTAGCAGAGGATCCACTAAAAAGTGTGGTGCGCGGAACAGGTATTGCACTTAAGAATTATCAACGCTTTCCATTTATTATGAGATAATACCAAATGAAGAATATCATTGGGTTCATACGACAAAATTTTACTTTCTTTAGTTTTCTGATTCTTCAGATTCTGTCACTCGTCATGTTGTCTTCCAATAGTAAATCACATGAAACTTTTTTTGGCGGCTGGAGCAATCAAGTAACAGGAAACATTAATAGGTATTATTCAAGTTGGACTTACTTTTTTAGTTTAAAAGAAACCAACGAAAAATTAATTGCAGAAAATGCAAGCTTAAGAAATGAATTAGCACAAAACTTTGTAGGCTTCGACACCACTAAAAAATTAGGCACCCTTATTTTAAGAAGAGATAGTTTAGAAAAAATTAGAAAATTCTATTACTACCCCGCTAAAGTAGTGGGCAATACTTTTACGCTTCAAAAAAATTATATCGTTATTGAAAGAGGAAGCAAACAAGGTATCAAAAAAGACATGGCTGCTATTAGTCCTGATGGAAGTATTGTGGGTGTGGTGGTAGAAGTAAATGAAAACTATAGTACTATTATGAGTTTACTACATCGCAATAGTAAAGTAAGTGCCATGTTGAAAAGAGATAAGATTGCAGGTAGTATAGAATGGGATGGTGCCGATCCGAATATTTTAGTACTTAAAAATATTTCTAAAAGTGCAGCGCCTAAAGTGGGCGACACGGTTATTACCAGCCCCTACTCTTCGAATTTCCCTGCGCAGTTAATGGTAGGACGCGTAACCACCGTTATCCAAGATCCTTCAAGTAACTTTTTAACCTTGAATGTAAAGGCCAGCACTAACTTCTTTAATTTAGAATATGTTTATTTAGTGGAGAATAGAAGAATGGAAGATCAAAATAAAGTAAATATAAAGGAGGCAGGCAATGAATAATTTACTTAAAAATACTGCTCGTTTTATTTTGTTCTTGCTAGTTCAAATTATTATTTTAAATGAAGTACCTCCTATTCATCAATTTATCACTCCTTATATTTATTTTCTATTTTTATTATGGTTGCCTTTTGGAACCAGTCGAATTAGTACTACCATTCTTGGATTTGTTTTTGGCTATAGTCTTGACTTATTTACCAAAACCCCCGGACTACATGCAGCCGCCTGTGGTTTAATGGGATACCTTAGACCTACTATTTTAAATTTACTTTTATCTCAAGAGGCTTCAGAAGAGGTGACCAAAGAGCCTAGCATTGCTACCATGGGCTGGGGCCCTTATGTTTTTTATGCATTTGCACTCACTTTTATTCACCATTTTTATTTAGTCTTATTAGAATGGTTGCAGTTTGGTAACTTTGGATACTTCATTGGGAAAGTCTTCTTCACTAGTATTATAAGTTTATTATTAATTTTTAGTGTGGAGCTTATCATGAACAGAAGAAAGCTAAAAAGATAATTCATGTCAATGTACAATTCGAATCGCGGGGGTATTATTCAAATTATCATTGGTATTATTTTTATCTTAATCACGGCCCAACTAATTAGTTTACAAATATTTTCAAGCAAGTATGTACTTGCTGCCAATAACAATGCCATTTTTAGAAAAATAATTTACCCCGATAGAGGTATTATTTACGATCGTAAAAAAAGAGCCCTTTTAGAAAACACCATTAGCTACGACTTAGTAGTTATTCCCAATGAAGCAAGAGGTGTTGATACAGCTACTTTATGTGAAATATTAAAAATAGATAAAGCCACCTATAGCAAAAGAATGGTGGAAGTTATTATTAAAAACTCTCGTGTTAAGTCGGGTGTTTTTGAACCTTTTCTTTCTGCAGAATTATATGCACAGTTAACAGAAAACTTATACCGCTTTCCAGGCTTCTCTTTATCTGAGCGTTCCATTCGTTCTTATCCTTATAATACCGCAGCGCATGTACTTGGTTATGTGGCAGAAGTAGATGTTAATTTTTTACAGAAGCATGGTGAAGAGGGCTATGAGATGGGCGACTATGCGGGCATGACAGGACTAGAAAAACAATACGAGTCTATTTTGATGGGTCAAAGAGGTGTGAAAAGATTTTTAAGAGACAATAAAGGAAAAATACAAGGCCCTTTTGAAAAAGGAGAATTTGATACATTGGCCATTGCAGGTAGAAATTTATTTACCAGCATGGATGTGGAAGTACAA
>JBEGKS010000091.1:0-7547 GCA_041183945.1 Bacteroidota bacterium
GCTACCACAAATAATACAATAAGTGCTGCGCCTGCAATACTCCATAGAACTCTAACTAATATGTTTTGCCAGTTCTTCATTTATGATTGAGTAAGTATTTCTTGAACTTTTAATATACAGGTATCAATATCACCTGCGCCTGCCATTACAATAAGTTTATCTGAACTGCTAGCAGCCCATGCAAATAATTCTTCTTTAGACATTATTTTTTTATGCTTCAATTTCATTTTATCTAATAACATTTCACTACTCACTCCTTCCATCGGAAGTTCACGCGCCGGATAAATAGGTAATAAGATAACTTCATCTGCCTTGTCTAAAGTTTCTACAAATCCATCGCATTGGTCCTTGGTCCTACTGTATAAATGTGGTTGAAACACGAGTACCATTTTTTCATGGGGGTATAAACTGCGCACACCACTTATTAAAGCATTTAATTCTTCTGGATGATGTGCATAGTCATCAATTAATACTTTCTTGGCTGTTTTCACCTTATACTCAAATCTTCTTTTAACACCTGTAAAACTAGCTACGGCCTCTTTTATTTTTGTTTCTTCTATTTCTAAGCTTAGCGCAATAGCAATAGCCGCGCTTACATTTTCAACATTGTGTAGGCCGCCCATATTGAGTACTATATCCTTGCAAATACCTGCAGGATGTACTAAATCAAAATGATAAGACCCATCAACCACTTTTAAATTAGTGGTATGGTAAGATGCTTTATCATGGTTATACCCATAAGAAAGTACCGTCTTATTACTTGCGTTGGTATTGAATTCAGTACCCCATTTTTTTATAAGCACTCCGCCTGGTTTTATCTTATCTGAAAACTCACCAAAGGCTTTGACTACTTCTTCTGCTGTTCCATAAATATCTAAATGGTCTGGGTCAACTGCAGTAATCACTGCAATATTGGGTGCTAGTTTTAAAAAGCTACGATCATACTCATCGGCCTCTACCACCACTACATTTTTTTCATGGCTCCAAAAATTTGTACCATAATTAGTGGCAATGCCTCCTAAAAAAGCATTACAACCATAGCCTGTATGACGAAGTATATGCGCTGTCATAGAAGTAGTCGTTGTTTTACCATGCGTTCCTGCAATGGCAATAGTGAATGCATTCTCCGTAATCCACTGAAGCACATCACTTCTTTTTACCACTAAGTAGCCATTGTCTCTATAAAAATTTAATTCACCATGGTCACTAGGTATGGCAGGTGTGTACACAATCACTGTTGCTGCTTTATCAATTTTGCTTAAATCATCTTCAAAATGAATTTGTATGCCTTCCTCTATTAAAGCATCGGTTAATAGTGTAGGTGTTTTATCATATCCACTCACTATAACGCCTTGTGTATTAAAATACCTAGCCAATGCACTCATGCCAATGCCACCAATTCCTATGAAGTAAATATTTTTAATGTTAGTTAGTGGGTTCATTCGTACTATTACTTTACTGATTTTTAAATATGTTGTAGTATTTGTTCTGTCATTGCTTGCATTTGCTCTTCGCTTCCTAACAATTGAAGGACGGTAGGTATTAAATCATTACCTACTTCTTTATCTTTCACCATAGCTGCTGCATTTTTATGCACTAGTGTCATTGCATTAAAAGTTTGATGATCTTCTGCAGCTAGAGGATAAGGCACAAATACGGCGGGCTTACCTGTAATACAAATTTCAGCAACCGCCATAGCGCCAGACCTACTTATAACTACATCTGCAGCAGCATAAGCGGCGCTCATATTATCAATGAAGGAATGCACGAATACATTTTCATAACTATGGGCTGCACTTGCATATACCTCTGCATTCGGCTTACCTGTTTGCCAAATTAATTGAATATCTTTTTCAAAGAAGGAAACTAAATTGGCTTGAATGGCTTTATTAATAGAACTAGCGCCTAAACTTCCACCAATTATTAAAAGGGTTTTTTTAGTTGCTTGCAATCCAAAAACTTGCAAAGCCGTTTCTTTTGTATAGCTATGATCAATAATATTTTTTCTTATTGGGTTGCCTGTTACTAAAATTTTAGAAGCAGGAAAAAACGATTCCATACCCAATGTGCCCGTAAATATTTTAACTGCATTTTTTGCAAGCCAAGTATTGGCCTTGCCAGCAAAGGCATTGGACTCGTGAATATAAGTAGCAATGTTTTTTGTTTGTGCATATTTTAATACAGGAAAACTAGAATAGCCTCCCACACCAAAAACCGCATTGGGCTTAAATTCTTTAAAAATTTTACTCACTTGAAAAAAGCTTTTTACTAATTTCCAAGGCAGTGTAATATTTTTAAATAATTGAGACCTGTTAAAACCTGCAATGGTAATACCTTGAATTTGAAAACCAGCTTGAGGTACTTTTTCCATTTCCATTTTTCCCAAAGCACCTACAAATAATATAGAGGCACCCGGCGCCAAAGCTTTGATGGCTTGTGCTACAGCAATGGCTGGGAAGATATGTCCTCCAGTGCCACCACCTGCGATGATGATGCGTAGTATATTATGCTTTTGCTTCAATGACATTATTTTCAGTATCTATATCAATGTTATCAGCCGGAATTTCAATATCTGTTTCTTCAGGTGCTTTACCTTCCATTTGCTCTACGTTTCTAGCCACACTTAATATTAGTCCTATCGAACAACAAGTAAATATGAAAGAGCTTCCTCCCATACTTACTAGTGGTAAAGTCACACCAGTAACGGGTACAATATTTACATTCACCGCCATATTTGCAATGGCCTGTATAATTAGAGTGAAACTTAATCCAAGCGCTAGAAAAGCGCCAAACGCATAAGGACATCTTCTAAATATTCTAATGCATCTAAATAAAAAAACCAGGTAAATAAAAATTATAAAGACCCCACCTAATAATCCGTACTCTTCAATGATGACTGCATATATGAAATCGTTATAGGCTTGAGGAAGAAAATTTCTTTGCCTGCTATTGCCTGGGCCTAATCCCATAAAAATACCACCGTTCGCAATGGCAATTTTTGCTTGCTGCACTTGATAGGGCACTTCATTGTCCTTGGCATACATAAAATCCTGCACCCTACTCACCCAAGTACCAAAACGACCATAGCCTTTCATTTTTTCTGCAACCACAGGCCCACCTTCTACCGATTTACTTGAGTGCGTAGCCATAGCTACGCCTATAATAATGGTCACTGGTATCAAGGCCACTAATATGGTCAATAAAATATGCTTAATACTTATTCTACCAATAAACATTAATAATAAAGAGGTAGCTCCAGTTAAAAGTGCATTCGATAAATTCGCAGGCATAATTAATGCGCAAATAATTAAAACAGGAGTGATGACTGGTAAAAATCCTTTTTTAAAATCTTTAATCACTTCTTGTTTCTTACTCAACATCTTAGACAAATACATAAATAAAGCCAACTTGGCTAAATCACTTGTCTGAATAGTCATGTTTATAATAGGCAATTTGATCCACCTACTTCCTTCATTAATTTTGGCTCCAAAAAATAAAGTATATATTAATAAAGGAATAGAAAACATAAATAAAATGGTGGCTATCTTAGAAAAGACTGTATAGTTTACACGGTGCAAACCAAAAATAGCGAGCAACCCCACTAAAGTAAATATGACTTGTTTAAACAAATACACACTTGTATTTCCACGATACATTTTATAAGCCAATGAACCAGTAGCACTATATACTACCAATATAGAAATAAGAGACAATACAATGACTAACCCCCATATGTATCTATCACCCCTAGTTCTTTGGTCTAAATGTTCTTTCATCCCACCAATAGTGGGCATTTGTGAAAATAATTTGTCTGTGGTATCGTTAAACATAAGTTTTGCTCTTTTACAAATTATAGTTCTTTAACAGACTCTTTAAATTGACGACCTCTGTCCTCGTAATTTTTAAATAAATCAAAACTTGCACAAGCAGGGCTCATTAAAACCAAGTCTCCTTTTTCTGCTAATTTGAAAGAAGCATTCACTGCTTTTTTAGCGCTATCAACTTCCACAATAGTGCTTACTTTATCTTTGAAAAATTCAATTATTTTTTTATTGTCGGTACCCATACAAACAATAGCTTTCACTTTTTCTTTTACTAGTTCAGCTATTAATTCATAATCGTTGCCTTTGTCTACACCACCTAAAATTAATACAGTACTTTTTTGCATGCTCTCTAAAGCATACCAAGTACTGTTTACATTCGTGGCCTTACTATCATTAATGAAATCAACGCCTCTTACAGTGGCTACAAATTCCATTCTATGTTCTAGACTGTGGAAATTGCTTACTGCTTCGCGAATTTTTTCCTTTCTGATACCTAAGGTAGTAGCTGCAATGCTTGCTGCCATTGTATTATAAGCATTATGCTTTCCTTTTAAAGCAAAATCATAAATGCTCATCGTAACGCGTTCTTCTTGGATTTTTAACATCATTTGATCGTTCTTGATGTAGCCTCCTTTTTTTACTTCTTGTTTCATAGAAAATGGTAGTGGGTTAGTATTGATGGTTAGTAGTTCTAGTTGTTTTACGATGGTTTCATCATCTATACAATAGATGAAATAATCTTCTGCAGTTTGATTCTCTATAATTCTAAACTTGCTTTTAATATAATTTTCAAATTGGTGATCATACCTGTCTAAATGATCTTCGGTAATATTTAATAAAATAGCTATCTCAGGTTTGAAATATTGTATATCGTCTAATTGAAAAGAGCTTACTTCAATAATGTATAAAGCCTTTGGCGCTTGCGCAATCTGTCTTGCAAAAGAATAACCAATATTGCCTACCATGGCAACATCCTCATTCACCATTTTGCAGATATGATATAATAAAGCAGTGGTAGTACTTTTACCATTGCTTCCCGTAATAGCTGCAATTTTGCTACTGCCCTTATATCTATAGCCAAATTCAATTTCACTAACTACTGGAATACCTTTTGCTCTAATGGCTTTGACCATTTCATTTTTCTCTGGTATACCTGGGCTTTTCATTACTTCATCTGCTGCTAAAATTCGCTCTACACTATGAGACCCTGCTTCAAATTCAATACTAGCTTCTTCTAATTCTTTTTGAAAATTAGCCTTGATAGCGCCTCCATCAGATACGAATACTTCATAGCCTTTTTGTTTGGCTAATAAAGCAGTACCTATTCCGCTTTCACCTGCACCTAATATGACTAATTTTTTTGCCAATGTTTTATCTTGTTTTCAAGGTTAAAATAGATGCCACCACTAATAAAATAGTAATAATCCAAAAACGTACAGCTATCTTACTTTCGTGAAATCCTTTCTTTTGATAATGATGATGTAGTGGACTCATTAAAAACACTCTTCTTCCCTCTCCAAATTTTTTCTTCGTGTATTTGAAATAGCTCACCTGAATAATGACAGATAAGTTTTCAATTAAAAACACACCGCAGAAAATAGGAATTAATAATTCTTTTCTAACAATAATGGCAAGTGATGCAATAATACCTCCTAAGGCAAGGCTTCCTGTATCTCCCATGAAAACCTGCGCTGGATATGCATTGTACCATAAAAATCCAATACAGGCTCCTACAAAGGCGCCTACAAAAATGGACAACTCCCCTAAATTAGGTATGTACATTACATTTAAATAATCGGCAAATACATAGTTACCACTTACATATACAAACACACCTAAGGCAGCACCAATAATGGCAGATACCCCTGCGGCTAGTCCATCTAAGCCATCGGTTAAATTAGCTCCATTAGATACTGCGGTGATAATAAAAGTGACAATAAGAATATATACAATCCAAGTATACTTTTCAGCACCTGGACCTATCCAACTAATTATTTTGCTATAATTAAATTCATGATTTTTTACAAAAGGAATAGTAGTAATAGGTGTTTTTACTTTTACAAAGCGTCTTTCAACACCATTAATTTTTCTAACTACTACATCTGCACCTTTTGCTACCTTCTCTCCTTTTTGCAAGCTTTCAGAAATGGTGCTAGAAACAATTTCTCTTTCTACAGTAACAGCATTACTAAAATAAAGTGTAACGCCAATAATAATACCTAGTCCTACCTGACCAATAATTTTAGATAAACTCGCTAAACCATCACTATTTTGTTTTTTATAGGCACCCCCTTGGGCTTGGGCCTGCTTTCTTGCTTTTATTTTAAAGTAATCGTCTAAAAAACCAATAAGGCCCAACCACACAGTACATAAAATCATTAAACGGATATATACTTTATCTAAGTTGGCAAATAATAAAGTAGGAATTAAAATACTCAATAAAATAATAATACCCCCCATGGTAGGCGTACCCTTTTTTTGTTGCTCCCCTGCTAAACCTAAGTCTCTAACGGTTTCACCAATTTGTTTACGTTGTAAAAAAAGAATCATTTTTTTACCATAGACTGTGGCAATAAATAAAGACATTAATATAGCCATGGCAATTCTAAAAGTCAAGAACTGAAAGGCACCTAAACCAGGCACATTAAATGTTTTATCCAACCAAGAAAATAATTGATACAGCATATTGATTATTTTTCTAATTCTTTAAATTGGTTTGCTAATACTTGCTTATCATCAAAATCGTGCTTCACGCCTTTAATATCTTGGTACTTTTCATGACCCTTGCCTGCTATTAAAATAATATCACCCGACTTTGCAAAACTTACAGCTGCCTTAATAGCTTCTTTTCTGTCAACAATATTGATATACTTTCTTTTTGCAGCACTTGTTAATCCTTCTTCCATATCCTTAATAATTTCATTCGGATCTTCCGATCTTGGATTGTCACTAGTAAAAAATACTTTATTACTTAAATCACAAGCCACTTGTGCCATGATGGGTCTCTTTGTTTTGTCTCTATCGCCTCCACATCCCACCACTGTAATTACTGTTTCATTACCCTTTCTTAATTTGGCAATAGTGGTTAATACATTTTCTATCTAGTGCATCGGGAGTATGCGCATAATCAATGATGCCGATAATTTTCTCTGTACTCACGATATAGTCAAATCTTCCTTCTGCGCCTGTTAATGCACTTAGTACCGTTAATACTTCTGTAGATTTTTCACCTAATTGAATGGCTATTCCATATACCGCTAATAAATTATAAGCGTTGAATGTGCCTATTAAACGGCAATGCACTTCTATATCATTCACCAGCATTACTAGTCCGCTCAATTGATTCTCTAAAATTTTCCCTTTATAAGTAGCAGGTGCATGAATAGCATATGTAAGTTTAGTAGCCTTGGTGTCTGCAAGCATGGCACTGCCATTTTTATCATCCAAATTGCTTAAAGCAAAAGCATTTGCAGGTAATTTATCAAAGAAAGTTTTTTTAGCTTCTAGATACGCATCAAAAGTTTTATGATAATCTAAATGATCATGTGTAATATTGGTAAATGCACCGCCTACAAATTGTAAGCCAGTAATACGGTGTTGATGAATGGCGTGGCTACTTACTTCCATAAATACATGTGTGCAACCTGCCTCTACCATTTTATGTAGTAATGCATTTAATTGAATGGCATCGGGTGTAGTATGTGTAGCTGCAATTACTTCAGC
>JBEGKS010000092.1:0-5528 GCA_041183945.1 Bacteroidota bacterium
CTTCTTCTTTCATGTTAGCCAACCAAGAACGTACCATGGTGCCTGTTATTTGATCAAAGCCAAGTCCTTCATACTGAGTTTCCACAAAATCAAAGAACTGAATGAGGTCATTGGAATAGGCAGTGATGGTATGCAAGGAATAGCGCTTCTCGAATTGGAGATAAGCCAGAAAGGCGTTTAAGGGAGTATAGCGGGTTTGAAAATTCATTGCCTTATAAAGGTAAGGCATGTAGGGGGAAAACAAAAGACGCAGAAAACAAAAAGCCCAGTATGGGCTTTAAAAATCATTAGAGGTTTTTTCAAGTCTTTATTTTTTTAAAAAGACGCAGAAAAAACAAAAGCCCAAACAAGGCGAACCTAGCTTGGGCTATAATATCATTAGAGAAAAAAGAAGGACTATCCCTCTATTTTTCCACTGAAAATTTGTTGCTTATAAACAGCTTTCAACACTTCGAAACGACGTTTAACCGATGGTTTCACAAATGCTTGACGTGCACGTAAGTTTAATAAAGTCTTGCTTTTTTCAAACTTCTTTTTGTACTTTTTTAACGCTTTGTCAATGTTCTCGCAGTCTTTTGAATCAATTATTAACATAATATATATACCTCCTCAGGCTTTTTAAAAAAAATAATATTTAAATTTTTAGCCTTTAAATTTTATCAAAGGCGTAAAAATTGGAAGGGCAAAGATAAGATTAGTTTTGAAAATACCAAATTTACTAGAGGTTTTTATCGTCTATCCCCCTACCTTTTAAGGCTCCAGAGATGGCCTGGTCCATGACCCTTTCAGCAAAAGGACGGGTTAAGTCGTTCAAAGCCTCGGTTTTCTCCTGAATTAGGTTCTTATCAGCCATGGTAATGGCTAATTGTAAGGCTTGCATGGCATTAGCCGTGGCGGTCATCTCCTCTTTGGATAATAAGGCCGCATTTTTCATCATAAACTTTTCGGTAACCGATAACATTTGCTCCGCCTCGGTGCTTGCCTCTACGAGTGCTCTTGTTGCTATATCTTCTTTGGCATGGGTTAAACTTTCAAGTAGTCTTTGCTCCACTTCCTCATCGGTTAATCCGTATTGAGGTTTAATATCTATACTTTGTGAAACACCACTTCTTAATTCTTTCGCACTTACTTGTAAAATACCATCGGCATTAATTAAAAAACTTACTTCTACTTTAGGAAGACCTGCTGGCATAGAAGGAATACCTGATAAAGTAAAAGCGCCTAATTGTCGATTGTCTTTTACTAAATCTCTTTCACCTTGATACACAGAAATATTCATTCCACTTTGTGCATCTTTTTGTGTGGTGTATTGTCTTGAAGTTTTTGTAGGAATTTTTGAATTGCGCGGAAGAAGTACATCCATTAAACCACCCATAGTTTCAATACCTAAACTTAAGGGCGTTATATCTAACAACAACATGTTCTGATTATTACCCGATAAGATATCGGCTTGCACAGCAGCCCCTAAGGCCACTACTTCATCTGGGTTCACTGAATCATTCACTGCTTGATTAAAAAATGTAGCTACTGTTTTTTTCACAAGTGGCACACGAGTACTACCTCCTACCATTAATACCGTGGTAATATCTTTTATATCAAGTGCTGCATCTTTCATGGCCAACTTACAGCAGTCAATTGTTTTTGCAACGATAGGTGCTATTAAATTTTCAAATACTTCTTTCGTTATAGAAATTTTTTCTCCTGCAAATATTGTTTCAAAAAAATCAGCATTCGATAAAACAATTTTTGCTTGCTCTGCACAAAGTCTTAATTCTTGCTTTAAATTTTTATGATCTTCTAAATTATCTACACCCATTTGCTTCATCCAATACTCAATAATGGCGCGGTCTAGGTCATCTCCTCCTAAATAAGTATCTCCATTGGTACTCAATACTTCAAATATGCCGTTGGCTATTTTTAAAATAGAAATATCAAATGTACCTCCGCCTAAATCATAGACTGCAATGGTTTTTTCTTCTGTAGGGTCCATGCCTAGGCCATAAGCCAAAGTTGCTGCAGTAGGTTCGTTAATAATACGAAGTACATCTAGCCCCGCTAATTTTCCTGCATCACGGGTGGCTTGTCTTTGTGTATCGTTAAAATAAGCAGGCACGGTAATAACTGCCTTGGTAACAGGTGTTTTTAAAATATGTTCTGCACGCTTTTTTAATTCAACCAAAATATAAGAAGATAAATCGATGGGAGAATAAAAAGTAGAACCTACTTGTACTTTTACTAAACTATCTCTGTTGTCATCAATAATTTTGTAAGCAAAAAAATCTTGATGGGCACGAATATCTTTATAACTTTTTCCCATTAGACGTTTCGCACTAAAAATAGTATTCGCTGGATCCGATTCTAAATAAGGTTTTGCATTCGCTCCTACTTCTGCATTTCCAAAAGCATCGAAATGCACAATGCTTGGCACAATACTACTGCCGTCAAATTCTTTAAGAGCAGTGGGTAATTTTGTTTCAGGATGAATAATGGCCACTAAACTATTGGTAGTGCCTAGGTCAATACCAACTATAATTTCGGCTTGTTGTAAACTACCCGTAACAATATTAATTCCAATCTTGGCCATTTAAAAAATTTTACAAATGTACAATGCTAGCTTATTTATACCTTATGATTTGAGGAAAGATTTAAAACTGCACTTATTCCACTACAATTTTATACAAGCTGCTTTGCTGCATATATTAATTTCGTTCTAGAAAATGTATCATGAAAAGGCTGTCCATTCCAGGCCAGTCCAAGCATGGAGATGATTGTGCAGTGAATAGTTGTTCTTAGAAAGATTTGAAAAATATTGGGTCTGCCCCCTTTTTCATTCACCACTTTTGTGCCCGTGATCCATTTAGCCGGGGTACGCAGAAAAATAAACTCAAATAAAAACAAGTAGGCCCACATGGTTGCAAAAAAGAAGGGACCAAAACGAATGGGTGTAAAGTCCCAATACATTACATAGAAATTCCACCATCCATAGACTAAATAGGCAAGAATAGAGACAATAATAGTGTCTACTAAAAAGTGTAAAATTCTGGTTCCGTCACCAATTGTGGGAGTTGTTGGGTTCATGATGCGAAATTATTGCATTTTAGTAGTTATTTTTGCCTAAAGTGTATAGAATATGACTTTAATACAAGAACTACGTTGGAGAGGTATGATCCAAGATATTATGCCAGGCACAGAAGAACTGTTTGAAAAAGAACAAGTTTCTGGTTATATCGGCTTTGATCCTACTTCGGATAGTTTGCATATTGGTAGTTTAGTGCCTATTTTATTATTAGTGCATTTACAAAGAGCTGGTCATAAACCAGTGGCCTTGGTAGGTGGCGCAACGGGCATGGTGGGTGATCCTAGCGGAAAAAGTGAAGAGCGTAATTTATTAAGCGAAGAAACTTTACAATTTAATTTAGCAGGGGTTCAAAAACAATTAGCGCATTTTTTAAATTTTGATCCTAGCCTTTCGAACGCTGCTGAGATGGTAAACAACTACGATTGGTTTAAGAATTTTAATTTCTTAGATTTTATAAGAGATGTAGGGAAGCATATTACGGTGAACTATATGATGGCCAAGGATAGTGTGAAAAAAAGAATTGAAGGCGATACCGGTATGAGCTTTACTGAATTCACTTACCAATTAGTACAGGGCTATGATTTTTATTGGTTGTATAAAAATAAAAATTGCAAAGTACAAATGGGTGGAAGTGACCAGTGGGGCAATATTACTACAGGTACTGAATTGGTTCGACGCAAAATGGGTGGTGAAGCCTTTGCTTTTACTTGTCCTTTAATTACGAAGGCCGATGGTGGTAAGTTTGGTAAAACAGAAAAAGGAAATATTTGGTTAGATGCGAATAAAACATCTCCTTATCAGTTTTATCAGTTTTGGTTAAATGCAAGCGATGAGGATGCGAAAAAATGGATTAAGATATTTACACTACTTCCATTTGAAACCATTGATAAACTAATTGCCGACCACGAACTAGCGCCACAAGAAAGAATTTTACAAAAAAACTTAGCAGCTGAATTAACCAAATTAGTGCACAGTGAAGAAGATTTAAATTTTGCTATTCGTGCTACTGAAATTTTATTTGGAAACGCTACTACTGAAGTATTACAGTCTTTAAACGAAGCACAGCTATTACAAGTAATGGAAGGTGTACCTACCGTGAATGTAACACTTGCGCAACTTACAGAAGGCTATGACTTAGTAAGCTTACTTGCAGACACTCAAATATTCCCAAGCAAGGGCGAGGCCCGTAAAATGTGGCAGAGCGGCGGTATTGGCATTAATAAAGAAAAAATAGGCGCCGATTTTACCAGTGTTACCAAGGCTCAATTATTACAAGGAAAATACATCTTATTACAAAAAGGTAAAAAGAATTATTACTTAGTGATTGCAGATTAAAAAATAAAGTACCCCTTATATTCTTTAAATATATACTTTAAACTACCTCATAAAAAAAGCAGCAAATTTACACTTGCTGCTTTTTTATTCAACTTTATTAAGCCTCTTCTTTTTATTGCAAGGCCTTCCACATCTCTGCTGCTACTAAGGCGTTTCCTTTTTCATTTAAGTGCACTCCATCTGTAGTTAAGATATTTCTATCCTTATTTTCTGGATTATGTGCTAGGCTATACTCATGAAAAATAGCTCTCAAATCAACCAAACCTAATCCATTCTTTTTTACATACTCTCTCATCCAACTGCTATAAGCATTTAAATCGCCATCCTGTGCATTGGAGTAATCATTTTTTTCACCAATAGCAGCAGGTGTTACTACAATTACTTTGGCGCCTGTAGCTTGTATCTTTTTTACCACAGCATCATAAAAACGACCAAATTTATCAAAATCGGTTCCTGTATTTGAACTTGCTTTATGCCATACATCATTCACCCCTACCCAAATTACCACAACATCGGGTTTCTTTTCAAGTACATCCTTTTCGATTCTTAAGTATAGATCATAAATTTTATTACCACTTATACCTGCCCCATTTAATTCAAATTTATCGGCAGCACCATTTGCTGTAATCATATTTTGTAAAACATCTATATATCCCCCTTTATTTACAGCAGCTTCAGTAATAGAATCGCCAAAAAAGACCACTTTCTTTTTCTTTTCCCCTCTAAATGACATCAAAAATAAACAAGCAAAAAATGCGCTTAAAAGTGTTAATTTAATTCCCATAAAATTCAATTTTTGGTTTAAAAATGTATTTGAACGCTTAAGTTAAGCCAATTTCATAATAATGGCTTGAAATAGCATTATTATTTGGTAAATTTTACGCCGAACCCTATTTTTGCAGTCCATTCTAAGAATGGCATAGGATTGCCTGATAGTATAATGGTAGTACGACTGTTTTTGGTGCAGTTTGTCTTGGTTCGAATCCAGGTCGGGCAACCAAAGAAAAAAGAAGCCACAACGTAAGTTGTGGTTTTTTTATGCCTAGAAGTAGCGAGTGAAACGAGCTCAATGAATCGACAAGGCAAAAACAAGCTTGCTTGATTTTTGTATTGG